>NZ_JBEXTB010000030.1:0-81805 GCF_040613915.1 Streptomyces sp. NPDC006193 | reverse complement strand
TGATTCCCTGCGAACGCTACCTTCCGCCCCGCCCCCCGTCCCCGGGGGCCCGTCCGGAGTGCCGGTATCGTTGCTGACGGTCGGCCGCTTCGTAGCCGGCCGGCCGCGCACCGCGCCCAGAACGGATCAGCCCCGGAGCACCGCCCCGGTCCGCTCGCCCGCCAGGGCGACCGCGGCGTCCCGCGCGGCCGACGCCTCGTCCACGGTCAGCGTCCGGTCGGCGGCCCGGAACCGCAGCGCGTACGCCAGCGACTTCTTCCCGTCGCCGAGCTGCTCGGCGTTCTCGTACACGTCGAACAGCCGGATGGACTCCAGCAGTTCACCCGCGCCCTCGCGCAGCGCGGCCTCCACCTCGGCGTGCGGCACGAACGCGTCCACGACCAGCGCGACGTCCTGCGTGGCGACCGGGAAGGCCGAGATACGCGGCCCCGTCACCGGTCCCGCGCCCGCCTCCTCCAGCGCGTCCAGGTCCAGCTCCATCGCGCAGGTGCGCGCGGGCAGGCCCAGGGCCTTCAGGACCCGCGGGTGCAGCTCGCCGGCGTACCCGACGGGCCGCTCCCCGCCGCCCGCGACGACCGCCAGCTCGGCGCAGCGGCCGGGGTGCCACGGCCCGTACTGGCCCTTGCGGACGATCAGCTCGGTGCCGGTCTCGCGGGCGATGATCCGCGCGGCCTCGACCGCGTCGGCCCAGTCGGCCGGGCGGCCCCTGCCCCACCAGCCGGCCTGCTCGCGGGCGCCCGCGAGGACGACGGCGGCGTGCCGGGGCTGGACGGGCAGCGCCTCGGTGAGGGAGGCGAGCTCCTCGTCGGTGGGACGCCGGTCCACGGGCAGGCGGACGGCGACCTTCAGCTCCTCGCGCGGGTGGAAGACCAGCCCGGTCTCGAAGAGCGCCAGATCGTGCGAGCCCCGCCCGTCGTTGCGCCGCAGGGCGGCCAGGAGGCCCGGCAGCAGCGTGGTGCGGAGGGCCGGCTCCTCGTCGGAGAGCGGGTTGACCAGCTTGACCACCCTGCGCAGCGGGTCGTCGGCCGCCAGACCGAGCTGGTCGAAGACCTGCTCGCCGAGGAAGGGGTAGTTCAGCGCCTCGACGTACCCGGCGCCGGCCAGCGCGCGCCCGACGCGGCGGTGCAGCCGCTGCCGCTCGGTCAGGCCGAGGCCCGCGGGGGGCTTGGGCAGCGTGGAGGGCAGGTTCTCGTAGCCCTCGAGGCGGATGACCTCTTCGGCGAGGTCGTTCGGGTCGGTGAGGTCGGGCCGCCAGGACGGGACGGTGACGATCAGCTCGTCCTGCCCGTACACGTCGCAGCCGATCTCCTGCAGGCGGCGGACGACGGTCTCGCGGCCGTACTCCACGCCCGCGACCTTGTCCGGGTGGTCCGCCGGGATGGTGATGGTGCGCGGCGCGGACGGCGCGACGACCTCGGTGACGCCGGCGTCGGCGGTGCCGCCCGCGAGGAGCACGAGCAGGTCGACGGTGCGCTGCGCCGCAGCGGCGGCGGCCTGCGGGTCGACGCCGCGCTCGAAGCGGCGGGCGGCCTCCGAGGAGAGCTTGTGCCGGCGGGCGGTGCGGGCGACGGAGAGGGCGTCGAAGTGCGCGGCCTCGATGACGACCTCGGTGGTGGTGCCCTCGGTGTCGTCGATCTCCGTGTGGGCGCCGCCCATGACACCGGCGAGGCCGATGGGCCCGCGGTCGTCGGTGATGACCAGGTCCTCGGCGTCGAGGGTGCGGGTCACGCCGTCGAGGGTGGTGAGCTTCTCCCCCGCCTCCGCGCGGCGCACGCCGATGGGGCCCTGGACGCGGCCGCGGTCGTAGGCGTGCAGGGGCTGGCCCAGCTCCAGCATCACGTAGTTGGTGACGTCCACCGCGAGGGAGATCGGGCGCATGCCGGCCTTCTGCAGGCGGCGCTGGAGCCAGATCGGGGAGCGTGCCTCGGGGTCGAGACCGGAGACGGTGCGGGCGGTGAAGCGGTCGCAGCCGAACGGGTCGGAGACCTGCACGGGGTAGCCGTAGGCGTTCGGCGCGGGCACGTCCAGCAGGGCGGGGTCGCGCAGCGGGAGGCCGTAGGCGATGGCGGTCTCGCGGGCGACGCCGCGCATCGACAGGCAGTAGCCGCGGTCCGGCGTGACGGCGATGTCCAGGACCTCGTCGACCAGCTCCAGCAGCTCGATGGCGTCGGTGCCGACCTCGTGCTCCGGCGGGAGCACGATGATGCCGTGGCTGCCGTCGTCGCCCATGCCCAGCTCGTCGGCGGAGCAGATCATGCCGTGCGAGACCTTGCCGTAGGTCTTGCGGGCGGAGATCGCGAAGCCGCCGGGCAGCACGGCGCCCGGCAGGACCACGACGACCTTGTCGCCGACGGAGAAGTTGCGGGCGCCGCAGACGATCTCCTGGGGCTCACCGGTGCCGTTGGCCTGACCGACGTCGACGGTGCAGAAGCGGATCGGCTTCTTGAAGCCCTCCAGCTCCTCGATGGTGAGCACCTGGCCGACGACGAGTGGCCCCTTGAGGTCGGCGCCGAGCTGCTCGACGGTCTCGACCTCGAGGCCGACCGAGATCAGCTTCTCCTGGACGTCGCGCCCGGTCTCCGTCGCCGGCAGGTCGACGTACTCCCGCAGCCAAGAAAGCGGGACCCGCATCAGATCTCCATCCCGAACGGCCGGGTGAACCGGACGTCACCCTCGACCATGTCTCGCATGTCTTCGACGTTGTGGCGGAACATCAGCATCCGCTCGATGCCGAACCCGAAGGCGAAGCCGCTGTACTTCTCCGGGTCGACGCCGCAGGCCGTGAGGACCCGCGGGTTGACCATGCCGCAGCCGCCCAGTTCGATCCAGCCCTCGCTGGAGCAGGTGCGGCAGGGCCGGTCGGGGTTGCCGACGGACTCGCCCTTGCACACGTAGCAGAGCATGTCCATCTCGGCGCTCGGCTCGGTGAAGGGGAAGTAGTTCGGGCGCAGCCGGGTCTTCATCTCCGGGCCGAAGAGCGACCGGACCATGTGGTCCAGGGTGCCCTTGAGGTCGGCCATGGTCAGGCCCTCGTCCACGGCCAGCAGCTCGATCTGGTGGAAGACCGGGGTGTGGGTGGCGTCCAGTTCGTCGGTGCGGTAGACGCGTCCCGGGCAGACGATGTAGACCGGCAGGTCGCGCGAGAGCAGGGCGCGGGCCTGGACGGGCGAGGTGTGGGTGCGCAGGATGACGCCGGACTCGCCGTGATCGCCCTTCGGGCCCTCGACGAAGAAGGTGTCCTGCATCTGCCGGGCCGGGTGGTCCGGCGTGAAGTTCAGGGCGTCGAAGTTGAACCACTCCGCCTCGACCTCGGGGCCCTCGGCGACCTCGTAGCCCATGGACACGAAGACGTCCGCGACCCGCTCCATCATGGTGGTGAGCGGGTGCCGGGCGCCGGCCGGGACGCGGTCGTAGGGCAGCGTGACGTCCACCGACTCCTCGACCAGGACGCGGGCGTCGCGCTCGGCCTCCAGTTCGGCCTGGCGGGCGGCGAGGGCCTTGTTCACGGCGCCGCGGGCCGTGCCGACGCGCTTGCCCGCCTCGGCCTTGGCGTGCGGGGGCAGAGCGCCGATCTCGCGGTTGGCGAGGGCCAGCGGGGAGGCGGGGCCGGTGTGGGCGACCTTTGCCTCGTGGAGCGCGTCGAGGGAGTCCGCGGCGGCGAAGGCGGCGAGCGCCTCGTCCCGCATGCGCTCGATCTCTTCCGGTTTCAACGCCTCGACCTCGACAGGGTCGTACGACTTATTGGGTGCCGACATCTCTTCCCGTGCTTCCGATTGGCTGGCGGATGGTCCCCGTCACCGACTGCTGGGCCGTTGCAGGACGCAAAGGTGCCAAAGGCCGAGTCTAACGGGGAGGTGGTGGGTGACTGCGCCCGTGGGCCACTAGGCGAGATACGCCGGGGCCGCCACGGGCAGGGTGAATCGGAACTCGGCGCCGCCGCCGGGGGCGCGGCCGACGGTGATGGTGCCGCCGTGGGCCTCGACGATGCCCTTGACGATGTACAGCCCGAGGCCCGTGCCGCCGCGCTTGCTGCCCCGCCAGAAGCGGGTGAAGACGCGGTTCATGGACTCCTCCGGGATGCCGGGCCCCTCGTCGCTGACCGTGACGGACGTGCCGGTTTCCTCGCCCTCGCGCGGGGATGCGGTGGGCGTGACGTCAATGGTGACGGTTCCCTCGCCGTGCCGCACGGCGTTTTCGATGAGGTTGCTGAGCACCTGGTCGATCTTGTCGGGGTCGGCCCACAGGGCGGGCAGCGGCTGCTCGATGCGCAGCAGGAACCGGTCGGCCCGCTGGCCGGCGGCGACGTAGGCCTGGATGTGCCGGGAGACGGCGGCCCCGATGTCCACCGGCTGCCGGCGCACCTCCAGGCGCCCGGAGTCGATGCGGGAGATGTCGAGCAGTTCGGCGATGAGGCGGGTGACGCGGTCGGCGTCGGCGTCGACGGTCTCCAGCATGAGCCGCTTCTGGTCGTCGGTGAAGCGCTCCCACTTGGCGAGGAGGGTGGCGGTGAAGCCCTTCACCGAGGTCAGCGGGGAGCGCAGCTCGTGGGCGACGGTGGCGATCAGCTCGGCGTGGCTGCGCTCGGTGCGGCGGCGGGCCTCGGTGTCCCGGAGCGACACGACGACCCGCCGCACCGGCCCCAGCGGCTGGTCGCGCACATAGCGTGCGGAGACGAGCACCTCGCGGCCGCCGGGCAGCAGCAGGTTGCGCTCGGGCTGCCGCACCCGGATGGCCAGCCCGCCGTAGGGGTCGGTGAGCTGCCACCAGCGGCGCCCTTCGAGGTCCTCCAGGGGCAGCGCCTCGTCCAGACGACGCCCGAGGGCGTCGGCGGGCCGGACGGCGGTGATGCGGGCGGCGGCGGCGTTGAAGCAGATCACTCGGCCGTGGGCGTCGGCGACCACGAGGCCGTCGGGGAGCTGGTCGGGGTGGATGCCGACGTCGCCGTGGCAGGGCGCGGACGTGTGCCGCGCGTCCCGTCCCTCCGGCGCGGTGCTCGTGCCGGCCACACTCATCCCCGTACCCCACCTCTCAGACGGCGCAGGGCCCCGAGCTGGTCACCCTACTAGCTCTCGGTGACCGACCGGCACCCTCCGCAGGCGCGCTGCGCACGGGCCGACGCGTAGAGACATACGGCGGCGGCCGTGGCGAGGTTCAGGCTCTCGGCCTTTCCGTGCAGGGGGACGCGCACCACGGCGTCGGCCAGGGCGCGGGTCTCCTCCGGCAGGCCCCAGGCCTCGTTGCCGAACACCCATGCGGTGGGGCCGCCCATGGTGCCCTTGTCCAGTTCCTCGTCCAGGTCGCGGTCGCCGGCGCCGTCGGCGGCGAGGACGCGCACCCCCGTGTCCCGCAGCCCGGCCACGGCCCGCTCGACGGGGACCCCGACGGCGACGGGCAGGTGGAACAGGGAGCCGACCGAGGCCCGTACGGCCTTGGGGTTGTACAGGTCGACGGAGGCGTCGGTGAGGACGACGGCCTCGGCGCCGGCGGCGTCGGCGCAGCGCAGCACGGTGCCGGCGTTGCCCGGGTCCCGCACGTGGGCGAGCACGGCGACGAGCCGGGGCCGGGCGGCGAGGATGTCCTCGAAGGGGGTGTCCAGGAACCGGCAGACACCGACCAGCCCCTGCGGGGTGACGGTGGTGGAGATGTCGGCGATGACCTCGTCGGAGGCGAGGTGCACCCGGGCGCCGGCCTCCCGGGCCTCCCCGACGATGTCGGCGTGGCGCTCGGCGGCCTCGACGGTGGCGAACAGCTCGACGAGGGTGGGGGCGCCGCCGACGCGGTGTCCCGCCGCCTCCCGCACGGCCTGCGGTCCCTCCGCGAGGAACAGCCGGTCCCTGCCCCGGACGTTCCGCTTGGCGAGCCGCCGTGCGGCGCTGACGCGGGCGGACCGGGGGGAGATCAGCTCGGGGCTGGCGGAGGGCATGCTCTTCTTCACCTTCGGGGAGGACGTTGAGGCACGGGAGGGGGCTCGCCCGCCCGCGGCGGCCGCGATGCCCCGGCGCCGGCGGCGCCGCGGGCCGAGGGGCGCGGGTGCCTGCGCGAGCGACCGCGGCGGCCGCCGGAACGAAGCGCGGCGGGCGCTCAACAGCAGGACCCGCAAGCCGTGAAGCCTGCGGGTCCTTCAGTCACGTCGGCTGGGCCGGCGGGCGTCACGCAGCCTTGGGGGCGTTGACGTCCGACGGCAGCGCCTTCTGCGCCACCTCGACGAGCGCGGCGAACGCGTTGGCGTCGTTGACCGCCAGCTCGGCCAGGATCTTGCGGTCGACCTCGACGTTCGCGGCCTTCAGACCCTGGATGAAGCGGTTGTAGGTGATGCCGTTGGCGCGGGCAGCGGCGTTGATGCGCTGGATCCACAGCTGACGGAAGTCGCCCTTGCGCTTCTTGCGGTCGTTGTAGTTGTAGACCAGCGAGTGGGTGACCTGCTCCTTGGCCTTGCGGTACAGGCGCGAACGCTGACCGCGGTAGCCGGAGGCCTGCTCGAGGATCGCCCGGCGCTTCTTGTGGGCGTTGACTGCCCGCTTGACGCGTGCCACTTGTTAACTCCTTGTAGCGGGGTCGTGGGGGGTGCTCACACGACCCGGAAACGACTGGGTCCCGGTCCTGGCGTACGGCGCTCGATGAGGGGTGAGCGCCGTGACGTCACTTGCCGAGAAGCTTCTTGATCTTCGCGGCGTCGCCCGGGGCCATCTCGGCGTTGCCGGTGAGGCGACGCGTGACGCGGGACGACTTGTGCTCGAGCAGGTGGCGCTTGCCGGCGCGCTCACGGAGCACCTTGCCGGAGCCGGTGACCTTGAAGCGCTTGCTGGCACCGCTGTGCGACTTGTTCTTCGGCATAGCGCCGTTATCTCCTCGTCGGTGGCGCTCCGGTGCCCGGTCGGAAAACCGGGCACGTGGAGCGTCGCTTCGTACTGACAGTTGCATCCTCGGGGACGTGCGTCCCCCGGGATCACGCCTCGGCGGGCTCCTCGGCGGACGCCTCGGCCTCGGCAGGGTTCTGCGAGCGACCGGGGTTGGCCTTCGCCTCCGCCTTGCGGGCCTCCTGTGCCTGGCGAGCCTCGGCCATGGCCTCGGTCTTCTTCTTGTGCGGACCGAGGACCATGATCATGTTGCGGCCGTCCTGCTTCGGGTTCGACTCCACGAAACCGAGGTCCTGGACGTCCTCCGCGAGACGCTGCAGCAGTCGGTAGCCCAGCTCGGGGCGGGACTGCTCGCGGCCGCGGAACATGATCGTGATCTTGACCTTGTCGCCCTGCTTGAGGAACCGGACGACGTGACCCTTCTTGGTGTCATAGTCGTGCGGGTCGATCTTCGGCCGGAGCTTCATCTCCTTGATGACCGTGTGCGCCTGGTTCTTGCGCGCCTCACGGGCCTTCATGGCCGACTCGTACTTGAACTTCCCGTAGTCCATGAGCTTGCACACGGGCGGACGGGCGTTCGCCGCGACCTCGACCAGGTCCAGGTCGTACTCCTGCGCAAGCTCCAGTGCCTTCGCGAGCGGCACGATGCCGACCTGCTCGCCACTGGGACCGACAAGTCGCACCTCGGGAACGCGAATCCGGTCGTTGATGCGGGGCTCGGCGCTGATGGATCCTCCTCGGTAGCACCACGCGGCGGTCTGGCGGACAGCCGCGTAACGTCTGTGTTCGTAAGACCTAACCGCGCCGAAGCAGAAAAAATGCCCCGGACGATCACAGGCGGGGCTCCAAGCACAACCGGAGCACCGCCGCGATGCCGCGGGGCGCGCTTTCGGGCGACTCCATCGTCCGTACGGAACGATGGCGGTCGCCTGACCGGGTGACCCGCCGTCCCGGAGGACGGTCAGGTGGGAGATCGGAGCTCCACTTGTGGGCCGGGCACATGGATGTCCGGCCGGTCGTCCTTCAGATTAGCAGGAGCGCTTGACAGGGGCCAATCGAGGAGCCCGCCGAGGGCTGATGAGGGGCGCCGGGCGCGACCGCCTATCGTGTGGGCCATGAGTGACACCCCTCCTGAGTCCCCCGACTTCGACGCGATGACCCGGGACATCGCCGAGGTCCCCGCCGTCGAGGTGATCGTGACGGTCGCCGTCAACCTGATGAGCGCCGCCGCAGTGAAGCTCGGGCTGAGCGAGGAGGGCGAGAAGTACAAGGACCTCGACGAGGCCCGCAAGCTGATCACCGCGCTCGCCGGCCTGCTGGACGCGAGCGCCACCGAGATCAGCTCCTTCCACGCGGCCCCGCTGCGCGACGGACTGAAGTCGCTGCAGCTGGCGTTCCGCGAGGCCTCCCTCGTGCCGGACGAGCCGGGCCAGGGACCGGGCGAGAAGTACACCGGTCCCGTCTACGGCTAGACCGCTCTCATCGGCGCACGTACAAGGGCTCGCCCGGGGGCGTGGTCCCGGCCGGCAGCACTGCCAGGTCGAGGCCGCGCACCAGGCGGGCCCTCAGCGTCTCGTCGGCGGCCAGCCGCCCGGCGACCGCGCGGGCGGCCTCCGCGGGCGCGGCGGCCGGGTCGAGGACCAGGGCGAGGGTGCCGTCGGCCCGGCCGGGTCCGAGGTGGGCCCGGAGCACGGCGGGTTCCGCCGCCACCGCCGTGCGGACGGCCTCGACGACGGCCGGGTCGGCGAGCGGGTCGGTGCTGGTGCGGCCTTCGGCGAGGGCGAGCAGCGCCGGTCCGGTCAGCTCGAACGGCACCGGTCCGGCGAGGTCGAGCACGACCGTGTCGGCCTTCTCGTGCGCGGCGGCCTGGAGCGCCTGGTGCAGGGGCACGGCGACCGGGCGGGCCTCGGGGTCCCAGCGGGCCAGGGAGTCGGTGGAGGTGAAGGCGGGCAGCGCGGTGCGGTCGCCGGCCTTCAGGGTGGGGACGGCCATGTCGCTGGTCTTCTCGCGGCGCAGCCCGTTCTCGTCCTCCTCCGTCTCGCCGAGCACGGCGACGACCGGGACGAGCAGGCGGGCGCCCTTGAGCGCCTCCAGGACGGGCCCGAGGGCGCTGCGGTCCTCGGCCCAGGCGGCGAGGGCGGCGCTCAGCCGGGGGTCGGCGGAGCCGTCGTCGTCGGAGAAGCCGGGGTCGGGAATGTTCTTGTTCGCCACGGTCCCGACCCTATAAGGGGGCAGGCCGGCGGGCCCGTACGGGGCGGGTGAGGCCGGGGGAACGCCCGTCCACGCCCGTCCGGCAGACGGCGCCGCCAGGGCCCGCCGGCCGCACGGACCGCTGCCGGGGGACCGGCCGGATCGGGCGAGCTGTCAGCGGGAGGGGCCGCGGCCCCTCCAGAGGAACACCCCCGCCGCCAGAAGGACGCCGCCCGCGCCTCCCGCCAGCAGGCCCGCCCAGCCGGAGGCGCTGCCGGCGCCGCGGGGGTCGTCCGGGCCCGGGCCGAAGTACTTCGCTCCGTACGCCGCCGGGCGCAGGTCCCTCGGCTTCAGGCGGGCCGCCGCTTCGAGGGCGGCCGCCGGGTCGATCATGCCGAAGCCGCGCGAGTCGTCGCGGCCGCCCACGGGGGCGTTGCTCGCGGTGTCCTCCAGCAGCTTCTTGATCTGGGCCGGGGCGAGGCCGGGGTGGGCGGACCTGATCAGGGCCGCCGCGCCGGAGACGAAGGCGGAGGCCGCGCTCGTGCCCCAGCCCTCGTAGTACCTGTGGTCGGGGTCGGCGATGACGACGTCGACGCCGGGCGCGCTGACCGCGGCGTACCAGCGGCGGGTGGAGAAGGGGGCGCGGGTGCCGTAGCGGTCGACGGCGGTGGCGGCGATGACGCCCGGGTAGGCGGCCGGGTAGGAGACGTGGTCGCCCTTGTCGCCGCCGTTGCCCGCGGAGGCCACGACGACCACGCCCTTCCTCAGGGCGTACTGCACCGCCTCGTCCTCGCCGGGCTCGGGATGCGCGGAGTCGGAGTCGTCGCCGAGGGAGAGGTTGATGACGTCGGCGCCGTGGTCGGCGGCCCAGCGGATGCCGTCGGCGAGCGCGTTGCCGCGGGTCGTGCGGGCCTTGCCGCGGGCGGGGTCGCCGTCCTCCAGGATCACCCGCACGGGCAGGATCCGGGCCTCCGGGGCGACGCCCATGACGCCGTCGGCGTTGCCGGGGCCGTGGCCGTGCCCGGCGATGATGCCGGCCATGGCGGTGCCGTGCCGGGCCCAGGTGCGGTCACCGGGTCCGGCGCCGAAGCCGATCATGTCCTTGGCGGGCAGGACGTTCCCGGCGAGGTCCGGGTGGCCGGCCTCCACACCGGTGTCCAGGACGGCGACGGTGACGCCCCGCCCCTGGGTGGTCCGCCAGGCCTCGTTCAGGTGGAGGGCGGACAGGCCCCACTGCTGGGCGCGGATGCCGTCGGCGCGGGCGGCGGTGGGCAGCAGGGCGAGGAAGCCGGCGAGCAGGACGCTCACCGCGGCCCGGGGGGCGGCCGCGCGGTGGCGGCGCGGCGGTCGTCGCGTCATGAGGGCTTCTCCGTGGCCGTGCCGACGGTCCTGCGCAGACGCCGTTCGATGCGGTCGGCGAGGCCCTGGGCCTCGTTGCCGAGGCCGGCCTGGGCCGGTGCCGCGGTGGCGCCGGAGCGGACGGCGTCCGCGGCGGGCTGGGGCGAGTCGACGGTGCGGCCGTCGGCCCAGCCGGAGACGGCGTAGGCGACGACGGGGGCGTCGGTGAGGACGGAGAGGGTCCAGGACGCGCGCTGCCGGTCGCCGAACTCCGCGGCGGCCGTGCCCCGGGCGGCGTACGGGCGGGGCATCAGGTCGGCGCGCCGGTCCAGGCGCTCGTCGCGGAAGCGGGCGGCGAGCGCGGACATGGCGGCCGGGTCGGCGTCGGTGAACAGCAGGCCGACGGTGGTGACGTGCGTCTCGGTGGCGTCGGTGTAGGTGGCGCGCAGCAGCCGCCGGCAGCCGACCGGGGCGAGGACCCGGCGCAGCAGCGGGTCGAAGGCGTGGGCGCAGCCGCTGTCGGGGGCGACGGCGATCCGGGTCCAGGTGCGGTCGGCGCCGCCGGGCCCGGCGCCGGATCCCTGGACGGTGGGCGGGAAGAGCTCGTCGACGGGGACGGTGTGCCAGAGCGTCCCGGCGGTGCTGAACGCGCTGCGGGCGGCCTCGTGCCCGTCGTCCCCGGTGAGCCAGCTCCCGGTGACGGCGCCGCTGAGGAGACCGACTCCGAGCACCAGGCAGGCGGCGGCAGCGGCGGTGCGCCGCCGCGCCGGGGACGCCGTCCGCTCGTCGAAGGTCTCCGGTGCGGCGAAGTGCACGGCGGGGCGGGCGGCCGGGGCGGCGCTCCAGTTGTGCGCGGGATCGGGCAGGGGGCTCGCGGGGTGGGCGGGCGCGGCCGGCGTCCAGGCGGGCGCCGGACGCGGCTGCGCCGCCGGCCCGCCCGTGGAGGACGCGTGGCCGGCAGGGTCGCCGTGCACGGCGGCGGCCGGCGCGGCGCCGGTACGGCGGTCGTCCGGTCCCGCGGGCGCGGTGGCGGGACGCCCCGGCGAGGACGACGCGGGGGCCGCCGGGGCCGGGGGGACCGGGCGCGGCCGGGCCGTCGCCCCGGAGCCCGTGTCCGCCGTCTTCGCAGAGGGCGCGGACCGGCGCGGCGGCGCGTCGGGCCGCGGCGGAGCCGCCGGAGCGGTCCCGGCGCGGCGCGGCGCGCGCCCGGTGCTCGGGGGCGCGTCGGGGAACCGGGCCGAGGCGGGCGGCGGAGGCGGGTCGGCCGGTTCGCCGCCCGCGGGCACGGCGGGGTGACGCAACGCGCGCCCCTGTCCGGCTCCGGTCCGGCCGGGCCGAGCGGCGTCCGCGACGCGGTGACCGGCGCCGCCCGCCCCGGAGGACGTGCCGCGCTCACCGCGCGGGGTGAACACCGAGGGCTCGTCGTCGGGATCGGCGTCCGGGGCCCGGCCGGCCGGGCCCGGCGGCGCGGAGCGCGTCGGCGGGCGCCGCGGCAGAGGCGGGGGCGCCGGGATCGCGCCCCGTGGTGCCGGCTCGGCGCCGGCGGGCTCCGCGGGCGGAGTGGAAGGGCGCCGCGGGACGGGGGCGTGCCGCGCTTCCGTGCTCATGCACCCCCCCGTTTCCTCGTGCCCGGGCCGTCTTCCGTACGCGGGCCGTCCTGCTGCTCGGCCGCGCCCGGTCCGAAGGAACCGTCCGGGCACGCATACCCGTACGGCCGGACCGGCATCCCGGTTCAGCGGGGCGCCGGATGCGTTCGGCCGCACGTGCGCGTCACTCTACGGGTTGGCGGGGCCCCGGACGGAACCGGTCGCCGGGGCCGGGGGTTTCCGCCCGTAACGTCCCCTACCCTGCGGTAATTCCGTCTGGCAGGCTTCCGTCATGACTGAGCGCGCCGCCGATCGGGCCCGTTACGACCGGGCCACCGCCCATCTCGACGCCCCGGTCGCGATCGTGGACCTGGACGCGTTCGACGCGAACGCCGCCGACCTGGTCCGCCGTGCAGCCGGCAAGCCGATCCGGGTCGCCAGCAAGTCGGTGCGCTGCCGGGCCCTGCTGGAGCGGGTCCTGGCCGGGGACGGCTTCCAGGGGGTCATGTCGTTCACCCTGGCGGAGTCGCTCTGGCTCGCGCGGTCCGGGTTCGCGGACGTGCTGCTGGCCTACCCGTCGGCCGACCGGGGCGGGTTCGCGGAGCTGACCGCGGACCCTGAGCTGGCCGCCGCCGTCACCGTGACGATCGACGATGCGGCGCACCTCGACCTCATCGACGCCGCCCGGGCCGGCGGGCGCGAAGTGGTGCGGGTCTGCCTGGAGTTGGACACCTCGCTGCGGTTGCTGGGCGGCCGGGTGCGGGTCGGGGCACGGCGCTCGCCCCTGCACTCCCCCGCTCAACTGGCCGGGCTGGCGCGGGCGGTGGCGCGGCGGCCGGGTTTCCGGCTGGTGGGGGTCATGGCCTACGAGGGGCACGTCGCGGGCGTCGGGGACGCGGTCGCCGGGCGGCCGCTTCGGTCGCGGGCGGTCCGGCTGATGCAGGCCGCCGCCCGGCGGGAGCTGGCCGAGCGGCGGGCCGCCGCGGTGCGGGCGGTGCGGGCCGTCGCCCCTGACCTGGAGTTCGTCAACGGCGGTGGCACCGGCAGCGTGCAGCACACCGCCGCCGAGGACGCGGTGACCGAGATAGCGGCCGGCTCGGGCCTGTACGTGCCGCGCCTGTTCGACTTCTACACGTCGTTCACCGGCCGGCCGGCCGCGCTCTTCGCCCAGCCGGTCGTCCGGCGGCCCGGCGTCGGCGTCGTCACGGTCCTCGGCGGCGGCTATCCGGCCTCCGGCGCCGCCGGCCCGGACCGGCTGCCGGTGCCGTACCTGCCGGAGGGGCTGGCGT
This sequence comes from Streptomyces sp. NPDC006193, assembly GCF_040613915.1. NCBI lineage: Bacteria > Bacillati > Actinomycetota > Actinomycetes > Kitasatosporales > Streptomycetaceae > Streptomyces > Streptomyces sp. NPDC006193. Next base: position 68,545 of record NZ_JBEXTB010000030.1, on the reverse strand, counting down.
ACGACCCGCTGGAGGGTCCCGGCGAGGTGCAGACCCCGCTGCTGGGCGCGCCCGCCGACGATCTGCTCCTCGGTGACAAGGTGTGGTTCCGGCACGCGAAGGCGGGCGAGCTGTGCGAGCGGTTCGATGCGCTCCACCTGGTCGAGGGGGACGCGGTGACGGCGACCGTGCCGACCTACCGGGGTGAGGGCAGAACGTTCCTGTGAGGGCCGGCCGGCGGCCCGTGCGGCGGATGCGCCGGCGCCGGGCCGCCGGGGCCGCGGAACGCTCCGCGGGCCCGGCCGCCCCTACAGGGGTGTGACGTACGCGCCGGAGATCCCGCCGTCCACCAGGAAGTCGGTGGCGTTGACGAAGGAGGAGTCGTCGCTGGCCAGGAAGGCGACGGCGGCGGCGATCTCCTCGGGCTCGGCGAACCGGCCGAGCGGGATGTGCACCAGGCGGCGCGCGGCCCGTTCGGGGTCCTCGGCGAACAGCTCCCGCAGGAGGGGGGTGTCGACCGGACCGGGGCACAGGGCGTTGACCCGGATGCCCTCGCGGGCGAACTGCACGCCCAGTTCACGGGACATCGCGAGCACGCCTCCCTTGGAGGCCGTGTACGAGATCTGCGAGGTGGCGGCGCCCATCCGGGCCACGAAGGACGCGGTGTTGATGACGGAGCCCCTGCCCTGGCGGCGCATGTAGGGGATGGCCGCCTTGCAGCACAGGTAGACCGAGGTGAGGTTGACCTCCTGGACGCGTTTCCATGCCTCCAGTCCGGTCTCCAGGATGGAGTCGTCCTCGGGGGGCGAGATGCCGGCGTTGTTGAAGGCGACGTCGACGCTGCCGTAGGTGTCGTACGCCGTCCGGAACAGCGCCTCGACCTGCTCGGGGTCGGTGACGTCGGCCTTCACGAAGAGCCCGCCGGTCTCGTCGGCGGCGGCCTTGCCCCGGACCTCGTCCACGTCGGCGCAGACGACGTGGGCGCCCTCGGAGGCGAGCCGGCGGGCGGAGGCGAGTCCGATGCCGCTGCCGGCTCCGGTGACGACGGCGGTACGGCCGACCAGGCGGCGGCAGACGGTTTCCTCGGTCACTGTGCGGCACCTTCCGTGCTGATGAAGACGTTCTTGGTCGCGGTGAAGGCCGTCAGGGCGTCGGGGCCGAGCTCACGGCCGAGGCCGGACTGCTTGACGCCGCCGAACGGGGTCCAGTAGCGCACGCTGGAGTGGGAGTTGACGGACAGGTTGCCGGCGCGGACGGCCTGCGAGACGCGCAGGGCGCGGCCCACGTCCCGGGTCCAGATCGAGCCGGAGAGGCCGTAGGGGGTGTCGTTGGCGAGCCGGACGGCGTCCTCCTCGTCGGTGAAGGGGAGCAGGACGGCGACGGGGCCGAAGATCTCCTCGCGGGCGGCCCTGCCGTCGTGCGGCTCCCCGGTCAGGACGGTCGGCGGGAACCAGAAGCCCGGTCCGCCGGGTGCGCTGCCGCGCAGGGCGGGGGCGTCCTCGGGGACGTAGGACCGTACGCGCTCCAGCTGCTGCCGGGAGATCAGCGGGCCCATCTGCGTCTTCTCGTCGGCGGGGTCGCCCACCGTGACGGCGGCCAGCGCGCCGGCGAGGAACTCCCGGGCCTCCTCGAACACGGCCTCCTGCACCAGGATGCGGGTGCGGGCACAGCAGTCCTGGCCGGCGTTGTCCAGGAAGGAAGAGGGGTCGAGGGCCGCTTCGAGGTCGGCGTCGGCGAAGACGACGTTGGGGCTCTTGCCGCCGAGTTCCAGGGTGACCGGTTTGACCAGGCGGGCGCAGCGCTCCATGACCTCGCGGCCGGTGCGGGTGGAGCCGGTGAACACGATCTTGCCGACGTCCGGGTGGTCCACCAGGGCGCGGCCCGCGGTGCGGCCGTGGCCGGGCAGCACCTGCAGGACGTGCTCGGGCAGGCCCGCCTCCAGGGCGAGTGCGGCGAGCCGGAGGGCGGTGAGCGGGGTGGTCTCGGCGGGCTTGAGGACGACCGCGTTGCCCGCGGCGAGCGCCGGGAAGGACCCCCAGGCGGCGATCGGCATCGGGAAGTTCCAGGGGGCGATGACGCCGATCACGCCCAGGGGCTCCTGGAAGGTGACGTCCCAGCCGCCGGGGACCGGGATCTGCCTGCCGAGCAGCCGTTCGGCGCCGCCCGCCGCGTACAGCAGCAGGTCACGGGCGTTGCCGGCCTCCCAGCGGGCGGTGCCGACGGTGTGGCCGGCCTCCAGGACCTCCAGCCGGGCCAGTTCCTCGGTGTGGGCGTCGACGGCGTCGGCGAAGCGGCGCAGCAGCCGCACCCGGTCGGCGGGGGCGAGCGCCGCCCACCGGCTCTGGGCGCGCCGGGCCCGTGCGACGGCGGCGTCCACGTCCTCCGCGGTGGCGGCGGCGACGGTGGCGACGACCTCCTCGGTGGCGGGGTCGAGGACCTTCAGCTCGTGCGGGTCGGACACGTGATGACCTTTCGCGGGCGGCGGATCACAGGCTCGGCGGCGGCACACGGGGACGCGGACGCGCGGCGGCTCCCGGCCGCGGGGGGCGGGCCGGCGGCTTCCGGCCGCAGGGGGTGGCAGGCGGCTCGCGGGTGTGCGGGGGCGCCGCTCACAGGCGTTCGAAGGAGCGGCGCAGCTCCCAGTCGGTGACCGCGGCGTCGAAGGCCCTCAGTTCGACGCGCGCCATGTTGGCGTAGTGGGCGACGACCTCCTCGCCGAACGCCGCCCGGGCGATCTCGCTGTTCTCCCACAGGTCCGCGGCCTCGCGCAGGGTGGTCGGGACGTGCGCGTAACCGGCGGTGTAGGCGTTGCCGGAGCAGGGGTCGGGCAGTTCCAGTTTCCGCTCGACGCCGTGGAGGCCGGCCGCGACCAGCCCGGCGACGGCGAGGTGGGGGTTGACGTCGCCGCCGGGGAGGCGGTTCTCGAAGCGCAGGGAGCGGCCGCGGCCGACCACGCGCAGCGCGCAGGTGCGGTTGTCGTGGCCCCAGGCCACCGCGGTGGGGGCGAAGGAGCCCGGCTGGAACCGCTTGTAGGAGTTGATGTTGGGGGCGTAGAGCAGGCAGAAGTCGCGGAGGGCCGCCAGTTGCCCGGCGAGGAAGTGGCGCATGAGCGCGGACATGCCGCCGTCGCCGTCCCCTGCCATGGCGTTGGCGCCGTCGGCGTCGGCGAGCGAGAGGTGGATGTGGCAGGAGTTGCCCTCGCGCTCGTTGTACTTGGCCATGAAGGTGAGGGAGACGCCCTCCTGGGCGGCGATCTCCTTGGCGCCGGTCTTGTACAGCGCGTGCTGGTCGCAGGTGCGCAGGGCCTCGTCGTAGCGGAAGGCGATCTCGTGCTGGCCCGGGTTGCACTCGCCCTTGGCGGACTCGACGGTGAGGCCGGCGCCGGCCATCTCGTTGCGGATGCGGCGCAGCAGGGGCTCGATGCGTCCGGTGCCGAGGACGGAGTAGTCGACGTTGTACTGGTTGGCCGGGGTGAGGCCGCGGTAGTGCGCGTCCCACGCCTGCTCGTAGGTGTCCTTGAAGACGATGAACTCCAGCTCGGTGCCGACCTGGGCGGTGTGGCCGAGCCGGGCGAGCCGGTCGAGCTGGCGGCGCAGGATCTGGCGCGGGGCGGCGGCGACCGGGGAGCCGTCGTCCCAGGCGAGGTCGGCGATGAGCAGGGCGGTGCCGGGGTGCCAGGGGATGCGGCGCAGGGTGGACGGGTCGGGACGCATCGCGAAGTCCCCGTAGCCGCGGTCCCAGGAGGACATCGCGTAGCCGTCGACGGTGTTCATATCGGTGTCGACGGCGAGCAGGTAGTCGCAGCCCTCGGCGCCGTGGTGCAGGACCTCGTCGAGGAAGAAGCGGGCGGCGAACCGCTTGCCCTGCAGGCGCCCCTGCATGTCCGGGAAGGCCAGGACGACGGTGTCGATCTCGCCGCCGGCCACGAGGGCGTGCAGTTCCTCCACGCCGAGCGGGGGTGTGCGGTCTGCCACGGGAGAGCCTCCTTGGGCGCCTTCGCGCTTCTACGGCCGGACCGGGAGTCATAAGGTATGCCGGGGAACCATTGCCTGGGAAGGGGGTGCGGCCGGATGTCGCGGGAGACGGAGCGCCGGCCCGCCCCCGTGCGGGCGGCGGGCGACCGGCTGGCGCCGGTGCTGCGGCCGGTGCGGGCGGGCAACGGCTTCGAGGAGGCCCTGGAGCAGATCCTGCAGGTCGTCCGGCTCGGGCTGGTGCCGGGCGGCGAGCGGCTGCCGGCCGAGCGGGAGCTGGCGGCGCGGCTGGGGATCAGCCGGGTGACGCTGCGCGAGGTGCTGAAGGTGCTGCAGGACCAGGGGCTGGTGGAGGCGCGGCGCGGACGGTACGGCGGAACGTTCGTGCTGCCCCGGCCGGACGCGGGCGGCGAGGACGAGCTGCGGCGGCGGGTCGCCGAGGTCGACATCGAGGACGTGCTGCGCTTCCGTGAGGTGCTGGAGGTGGGGGCGGCGGGACTGTGCGCGGCGCACGGGCTGGCCGGAGGGCGGGCGGACCGGCTGCGCGAGGCGCTGGAGCGGACCCGGGAGGCGCCGCTCGCGGAGTACCGGCGGGCGGACACGCTGCTGCACCTGACCCTGGCCGAGCTGTGCGGATCCCCCTCGCTCACGGCGCAGTACGCGGCCGTCCGGGCTACGGTGAACGGTCTGCTGGACTGCATCCCGCTGCTGGTGCGCAATCTGGAGCACTCCCAGCGGCAGCACGCGGCGCTGGTGGAGGCGGTGCTGGCCGGGGACGCGGACGGGGCGCGGGAGACGATGCGCGAGCACTGCGCGGGCACGGCGGCCCTGCTGCGGGGTTTCCTGGCGTGAGCCGGCTCCGCAAAGGCTCGCGGGTGAACCATTGTGACCGAGGAGGGCAGCATGGGCGTACGGCCGCTGATCGGTGTGAGCACGTACCTGGAGGCCGGGGCGCGCTGGGGGGCCTGGGAGCTGGAGGCGGCGCTGCTGCCGGCCGGCTATCCGCGGCTGGTGCAGCGGGCCGGGGGGCTCGCGGCGATGTTGCCGCCGGACGCGTCGGAGCACGCGGCCGGTGCGGTGGCCCGGGTCGACGGGCTGGTGATCGCCGGCGGGCCCGACGTCGATCCCTCGCGCTACGGCGCCGAGCGCTCACCCCGCACGGGGCCGCCCGCGCCGGAACGGGACGCGTGGGAGCTGGCCCTGATCGACGCGGCGCTGGCGGCGGGCGTGCCGGTGCTCGGGATCTGCCGGGGCATGCAACTGCTGAACGTGGCCCTCGGCGGCACGCTGGTCCAGCACCTCGACGGGCACGCGGAGGTGGTGGGCGCGTTCGGCGGGCATCCGGTGAAGCCGGTGCCGGGGACGCTGTACGCCGGGATCGTCCCGGAGGAGCTGACCGTGCCGACGTACCACCACCAGGCGGTGGAGCGGCTCGGCGCCGGGCTGGTGCCGTCGGCCTACGCGGCGGACGGCACCGTGGAGGCCGTCGAGCTGCCGCCGGAGCGGGGGTGGGTGCTCGGGGTGCAGTGGCACCCGGAGATGGGTGAGGACCTGCGGGTGATGCGGGCGCTGGTGGCGGCGGCGTCCTGCCCCTGAGGGGGCCGCGGGCCGGCCGCTGCGGGGTGCGGTCGGCTCGGGGGCGGGTGCGGGTTCGGGTGCGGGTTCGGTGTGGCTGGGCGCGCAGTTCCCCGCGCCCCTGAGGGGACTGCTGTGCCGGTCGCTGCGAGGTGCCGTCGGCCCGGGGATCGGGTGCGGGTCCGGTGTGGCTGGGCGCGCAGTTCCCCGCGCCCCTGAGGGGACTGCTGTGCCGGTCGCTGCGAGGTGCCGTCGGCCCGGGGATCGGGTGCGGGTTCGGGTGCGGGTTCGGTGTGGCTGGGCGCGCAGTTCCCCGCGCCCCTGAGGGGACTGCTGTGCCGGTCGCTGCGGGGTGCCGTCGGCTCGGGGGCGGGTGCGGGTTTGCTGTGGCTGGGCGCGCAGTTCCCCGCGCCCCTGAGGGGAGCTGCTGCGCCGGTCGCTGCGAGGTGCCGTCGGCCCGGGCGCGGGTGCGGGTGCGGGTTTGCTGTGGCTGGGCGCGCAGTTCCCCGCGCCCCTGAGGGGACTGCTGCGCCGGTCGCTGCGAGATGCCGTCGGCCCGGGAGCGGGTGCGGGTCCGGTGTGGCTCGGCGCGCAGTTCCGCGCGGCGCTGGGGGCGGGGGGTCAGGTGCGGGTCAGGGAGAGCAGGTCCCGGGCCGGGCCCGTCGGGCGGTGGCCCTTCGGCCAGACCGCCCGCAGGTCGCGGCGCAGGCGGACGCCCTCCACCGGGATGCTGACCAGGCGTCGCATCGCGAGCTCCTCCCCCACCGCCAGCTCGCTCAGGACCGAGGGGCCCGCGCCGCTCACCGCCGACGCCTTCACCGCCGTCGTCGAGGACAGCTCCATCAACGGCCGGGCCGGCCCGCCGAGGGCCGCGTCGAGGACCTGTCGGGTGCCGGAGCCGCGCTCGCGCAGGATGAGGGGGGTGGCGGCGAGCTCCTCCGCCGTGAGGGGGCGTCGCCGGCGCGCCCACGGGTGGCCGGGGGCGGTGACGACCGTCAGGCGGTCCTGGGCGATCACCGCCGAGTCCAGGCCGGCCGGCACCGTCAGGCCCTCCACGAAGCCCAGGTCCGCCTCCCCGGCCAGCAGGAGTTCCGCGACCTTCGCCGAGTTGCCGGCGAGCAGGGACACGGCCGTGTCGGGCCGGCCGGCGTGCAGTGCGAGAAGCCAGCCGGGCAGCAGGTACTCGGCGATGGTCATGCTCGCGGCGACCCTCAGCCGCGAGTCCCGCCGGTCGCGCAGCGCCCGCGCGCCCGCGTCGAAGGCCGCCGCCGCCTCCACCACCCGGCGGGCCCAGTCCGTCACCAGGGCGCCCGCGTCGGTGAGCCGGGAGCCGCGCGGCGAGCGGTCGACCAGGGCGACGCCGAGCTGCCGTTCCATCGAGCGGATGCGGCTGCTGGCGGCCGGCTGGGTGATGCCGACCTCGCGTGCCGCCGCGCCCAGACTGCCCAGCCGCGCCACGGCGAGCAGCAGCTCCAGCGCGGCCAGGTCCGGCACCCGGTGCGCCAGCGACTCCGTGCGTCTGCTCTGCCCCTCCGCCTCGCTCATAAGACCAGCTTATGCCCTCATAGACGGGAACCGGCTGGTCAGGGCAGGCCGGGGGCACGACCGTGAAGGGCATGGTCACCGCAACCCCGTCCCCGTCCCTCCCGCTGTCCGCCCGGGTGCGGCACCTCGGCCCGAACTGGTACGCCGCCGTCATGGGCACCGCCGTCGTCGGCTCGGCCGGCGCCGCGCTGCCCGGGCCCGCGCACGGGCCGGGCGGTGTCCTCGCGGCCGTCTGGGCGCTGTCGCTGCTGCTGCTCATGACGCTGCTGGCCGCCCGGCTCCTGCACTGGCGCCGCCATCCCGACCAGGCACGCGCCCATCTCCTGGACCCGGCGGTGGCGCCGTTCCACGGCTGCCTGGCGATGGCGCTGCTCGCGGTGGGCGGCGGCGCACCGACCGCCGGGCGGGGCCTGATCGGCGCGCGGGCGGCGCTCGCCCTGGACGCCGTGCTGTTCACCGCCGGCACGGTGATCGGGCTCGGGGCGGCGGTGGCCGTCCCGTACCTGATGTCCGTGCGGCACCGCGCCGAGCCCGCCCGGGCCACGCCGGTGTGGCTGCTGCCGCTGGTCGCGCCCATGGTGTCGGCGGCGATCGGTCCGTCGCTGGTGCCGTGCCTGCCGCCGGGGCAGCCCCGGGAGACCCTGCTGCTGGGCTGCCTGGCGCTGTTCGGGCTGAGCCTGTGGGCCGTGCTGGTGACGCTGCCCGTGATCGTCGCGCGGCTGCTCGCCTCCGGGCCGCTGCCGCTCGCGCTCACCCCCACCCTGTTCCTGGTGCTCGGCCCGCTCGGGCAGTCCACCACCGCGGTCGCGCTGATCGCGGACGCCGCCGACGGGGTCGTGCCGGCCCCGTACGCGCGCGGTCTCACCGTCCTCGCCGTGCTGTACGGGGTGCCGGTCATGGGCTTCGCCCTGCTGTGGCTGGGCTTCGCGACCGCGCACGTGGTGCGGGCCCGGCGGCGGGGCATGGGGTTCGCGCTGACCTGGTGGGCGTTCACGTTCCCGGTGGGCACCTGCGTCACCGGCGCCGCGGCCCTCGCCCGGCACACCGGCCTCGCGGTGTACGAGGCGCTGGCGGCCGCGCTCTACGGCGTCCTCGTCGCGGCCTGGCTCACGGCGGCCTGCGGCACCGTGCGCGGCCTGCTCAGCGGCGCGCTGCTCGCAGGGCCACCGCCAGCACCCGCGGCGCCTCGGTCAGGGACGGCCCGTACCAGGTCAGGTGCCGCCCGCTGACCAGGGCGCAGGGCAGGCCGGGGAAGGCCTCCGGGCCGTCGCCGGCGGTGAACCGGTAGGGCTCGTCGGGCAGGACCACGAGGTCCGGGGCGGCCGCGCGCAGCTCGGCCGGCGGGACGCGGGGGTAGCGCTCGGGGTGGCGGGCGTGCACGTGGTCCACGCCGAGACGGGCGAGGACGTCACCGGCGAACGTGTCCCGGCCGAGGACGATCCAGGGACGGCGCCAGACCGGTACGACCGCGCTGCGGCGCTCGGCCGGCGCCGGCAGGGACGACCAGACCGCCTCCGCCTCCGCGAGCCAGGCGGGCCGGCCCGGCGCCCCGCAGGCGGTGAGCACCCGGTCCAGTTCGGTGAGGGCCTGCGGCACGGTCCGCACCTCGGTGACGAGGACGTCGAGCCCGGCCGCGCGCAGGGCGTCCAGGTCGGGGGCGCGGTTCTCCTCCTCGTTGGCGATCACCAGGTCGGGGGCGAGTGCCACGACGCGGTCGACGTCCGGGTTCTTGGTGCCGCCGACGCGGGTCACGGCCAGGTCCGCCGGATGGCTGCACCAGTCCGTGGCGCCGACGAGGACCCCGGGCAGCGTGACGGCGACGGCCTCCGTCAGCGACGGGACGAGCGAGACGACCCGCACGCTAGCGCGACCGGTCGTGGACGGCCTCGATGTGCTCGGCGACCGCCACGACGATGATCCGGGTGTCGGGGACCGTGGCCCGCCAGCGGTGCCGGACACCTCCGGTCAGGTACAGGGTGTCGCCGCGGCCGAGGCGGTAGGCGCGGCCCTCGGCCTCGATCTCCACCGCCCCGTCGGCGACGTACATCAGCTCGTCGTTGCGGTGCTGGAACTCGCGGCCCGCGTCGTGGTCGCCGGTGAACTCGGAGGCGTGCAGCTGGTGGTGGCCGCGCACCAGGGTCCGGGTCCGCGGGTCGAAGTCGCCCTCGGCGACGGGCTCGGCGCGCACCACGTCCACGCTGGCGGCCGGGTCCGCGGCGGCGAGCAGTTCGACCGCCGTCGTGCGCAGCGCGTCGGCCAGCTTCTCCAGGGAGGTGCGGCTCGGGCGGGCCCGGTCGTTCTCCACCTGGCTGAGGAAGGGCACCGACAGGCCGCTGCGCTCGGCCACGGCGGCGAGGGTCAGTTCCAGCGCGCGGCGGCGCCGCCGGACGGCCGCGCCCACCCGCACGGGCTGTTGCTCTTTGTGGTCGCCCATCGCTCCGGCTCCCTCCCTCGCTCGTCGTGCCGCTGTCCGGGTGCCCCTTTCGGGACCCACCGTCTCCGACGGCTTCTCTGCACCCTACGCATGTTCGGCGGACCGTTTCACGTGGCTGCCGCATCCCTGACGTGCCGGTGCCGCCCCACCCTGCCGGTTCGCGCCAGGATCCCGGGGACCGGGGCCGCCGCGGACCCCGGTCCCCCCGGAGGATGAATATGCCGACCAGCTGGGCCGGGGGCCCCTGCCCGGGCCGCCGGCCGTCACGGTCGGTGATTGGCCTGAACCGTCCCGTGCACGGAACCGGGCGGGCCCCGGTCCCGCCCGGCCGTGGGTGCCGGCGCCGTACGGCATGATGCGGGCGTGACCGGACGACTCATGCTCCTCGACACCGCCTCCCTGTACTTCCGCGCCTACTTCGGCGTCCCGGACTCGGTGAGGGCGCCGGACGGCACGCCGGTGAACGCCGTGCGCGGGCTGCTGGACTTCATCGACCGGCTGGTGCGGGACCACCGGCCTCAGCGGCTGGTGGCCTGCATGGACGCCGACTGGCGGCCGCAGTGGCGGGTGGACCTGATCCCCAGCTACAAGGCGCACCGGGTCGCCGAGGAGCACACGGGCGCACCGGACGAGGAGGAGGTGCCGGACACCCTCGCCCCGCAGGTGCCGGTCATCGAGGACGTGCTGGACGCGATCGGCATCGCGCGGGTCGGGGTCGCGGGGTACGAGGCGGACGACGTGATCGGCACGTTCGCGGCGCGCGCCGACGGGCCGGTGGACATCGTCACGGGCGACCGCGACCTGTACCAGCTGGTGGACGACGCGCGCGGGATCCGCGTGCTGTACCCGCTGAAGGGCGTCGGCACCCTGCAGCCGACCGACGAGTCGGTGTTGCGCGGGAAGTATGGCGTCGACGGCCGGGGGTACGCGGATCTCGCGCTGCTGCGCGGCGACCCGAGCGACGGCCTGCCGGGCGTGCCCGGCATCGGGGAGAAGACGGCCGCCAGGCTGCTCGCCGAATTCGGCGACCTGGCCGGGATCATGGCGGCGGTCGACGACCCGAGGGCGAAGCTCACGCCGTCGCAGCGCAGGCGGCTCACCGAGGCCCGGCCGTACCTCGCGGTCGCGCCGAAGGTGGTGCGGGTGGCCGGCGACGTGCCACTGCCGGAGGTCGACACCGCGCTGCCGCGCGCCCCGCGCGACCCGGCGGCACTGGAGGATCTGGCGCACCGGTGGGGGCTCGGCGGCTCCCTGCGGCGGCTGCTGACCACGCTCGCGGAGTGAGCCCGGCCGGAGCGGACCGGCCGTGACCCCATCGGCCCTCGAGGAAGGGGATGTTCACTCACGGCGGGTGATAACTTAGGTCTACCTAACCTTTCCTCGCAGGAGGCCGTGATGGCAGAGCGTCCGGGACGAAAGCCGCGCAAGACCCATACCGCCCGGGTGCTGCGCACGGAACGGCTGACCCCGCACATGCAGCGCGTGGTGCTCGGTGGCGAGGGCCTCGCCGATTTCGCCGCGGACACCTGCACCGACCACTATGTGAAGCTGCTGTTCGGCGCCGACGGCGTCACCTACCCGGAGCCGTTCGACCTGGAGCGCATCCGTGCCGAGTTCCCGCGCGAGCAGTGGCCGGTGACCCGGACGTACACCGTGCGCGCCTGGGATCCCGTCCACCGGGAGCTGACCCTGGACTTCGTCATCCACGGCGACGAGGGCCTGGCCGGGCCGTGGGCGACGCGGGTGCGGCCCGGCGAGACCGTGCGCTTCGCGGGCCCGGGCGGCGCGTACGCGCCCGACCCGGCGGCCGACTGGCATCTGCTCGCCGGTGACGAGAGCGCGCTTCCCGCGATCGCCCGCGCCCTGGAGACGCTGCCCGCCGGCGCCTGTGCGCACGCCTTCGTCGAGGTGTCCGGTCCCGAGGAGGAGCAGAAGATCGACACCCAGGTGCAGGTCGTCTGGCTGCACCGCGGGGACCGGCCGGTCGGCGAGGCGCTGCTGGAGGCGGTGCGCGGGCTGGAGTTCCCCGAGGGCCGGGTGCACGCCTTCGTGCACGGCGAGGCGGGCTTCGTGAAGGAGCTGCGCCGGCTGCTGCGCGTCGAGCGGCAGATCCCGCGCGAGGACCTGTCGATCTCCGGTTACTGGCGTCTCGGCCACAACGAGGACGGCTGGCAGGCGTCCAAGCGCGAGTGGAACGCCCGGATCGAGGCGGAGCAGGAGAGCGGCACGGCGGCGGCCGCCTGACGACCGCCCCCGGCCCCGCGCCGGTCCGGTCAGTCGCCCCGCACGCGCGCGTGCAGGTGCATGTCGTGCCAGCCGTCCGGGTGCAGCAGGGCACTGCGCCTGGTGCCCTCCAGGGAGAAGCCGGCCTTGGCGGCGACCCGGCAGGACGCCGGGTTGGCGACGGAGTGCATCAGCTCCAGCCGGTGGAAGCCGATCTCCTCGAAGGCCCAGCGGCTCAGGGCCGTGGTGGCCCGCACGGCGGTCCCCCGGCCGCGGGCCCGGGCCACCGTCCAGTACGCGACCTCGGCGACGCCGTCCCCGAGCAGGATCTGCCGCAGTCCGACCCGCCCCAGCAGCTCGTCCGTGGCCGCGTCCGCGACGGCCCACTGGGCGTTCCGCTCGTCCTCCCACCCCTTTTGCCACTGGGTGATCCAGTCGGCCGCCTCACCGACCGAGTCGCAGGACCTGACGTGCCACTGGTGCATCGCCGGGTCCTGGAACGCCGCGTGCACGGCGGGCGCGTCCTCGGCCCGCCACGGGCGCAGGACCAGGCCGTCGCCGGCGGGGAGGACGGGCTGGGGGCCGCGAGCCAAGGCGCCGGGGCGCAGGACCGGACGGATGAGAAACGGCATGATCCGCATCCTGCCGACTTCGCGGCCGGGCGGCCCACCCGTTTTCGGCCGCGGTCGGGATGTCCGGGCCGCGTACTCTTGACGCCGATGAGACGCCGCACCCCGCCCCCGCCCGCCCCGCTCCCCCAGCGGAACGGGGTCGATCCCGTACGGGTGCGGCTGCCCGTGGACGGCACGTGGGCGACCGTGCGGGAGCATCTGGTGGAGCGGCTCGGCGGCGCGGGGCCCGGCGTGGTCGCGTCCATGTTCGACGCGGGGCTGGTGGTCGACGCCGACGGGAGGGCCGTGGCGCCGGACGCGCCGTACCGGCCGGGGATGTTCGTGTGGTTCCACCGCGAGCTGCCCGCCGAGGCGCCGGTGCCGTTCCCGGTGGAGGTGGTGTACCGGGACGAGCACATCGTGGTGGCCGACAAGCCGCACTTCCTGGCCACGACCCCGCGCGGCGCGCATGTCGCCGAGACCGCGCTGGCCCGGCTCCGGCGCGAACTGGGCATCCCCACGCTGACGGCGGCGCACCGGCTGGACCGGCTCACCGCGGGGCTGGTGCTGTTCACGGTCCGGCCCGGGGAACGCGGCGCGTACCAGACGCTGTTCCGCGACCGGCGGGTGCACAAGGAGTACGAGGCCGTCGCCCCGTACGATCCCTCGCTCGCCCTGCCCCGCACCGTCCGCAGCAGGATCGTGAAGGAGCGCGGGGTGCCGGCCGCCCGGGAGGTGGCGGGCGAGCCGAACGCCGAGACGTACGTGGAACTGGCCGGGCGCCGCGACGCACTGGGCCGGTACCGGCTCGTCCCGGCGACCGGGCAGACCCATCAGCTCCGGGTGCACCTGAGCGCGCTCGGCGTGCCCATCCTCGGCGACCCGCTGTATCCCGAGGTGACCGCCCCGGCGCCGGCCGGCGACTTCCGCCGCCCGCTGCAACTGCTCGCGCGGGTCCTGCGGTTCACCGACCCGATCACCGGCACGGAGCACACGTTCACCAGCGACCGCGACCTCCTCGCCTGGACGTCGTACCCCGACTGGGCGGCAGAGCCCTGACGAGGAGAGCCCACCTCGCCGCGGACCGGCCCGGCGCACGCGCCCCCGCTCCACCGCAGGCAGCCCCGGGGCCCCCTCCACCGGTGACCGCCCGCCTCCCGGCCGACTGCCGGACGGGGAAAGGCGTGCCGACCGGAAGGACGGGCCTCGCCGGGGTGACCGCCCCGCCGGGAGACCGAACCGCTCGTTCACCGAACCGCGGGACCCGTCCCGGCGGACGCGGGTGGACCGTGCCGGGACCGCTCGCCCCGCGCCGAGAACCGCCCCGCGCCGAGAACCGTCAGCGCCGGGAAGCCGGCACGGCCGGCAGGATCCGGACCGATCCGTTCCGGCAGACAGCCCCCCAGGAGGGACCGCCGCCCCCGGTGAGCGGCGGCGCGGGGCGCCTCACCGGGGGACCCGTCCGGCCGGTCCGGCGCGGGCCCGGTGCGCACGGCGCCGGTCAGGGACGAGTCGCCGCGCCGGAACCGGGGTCGCCCCGGTGCGGTGGGGTCACTCGCCGCGCCACCAGTCCAGCAGGCGCCGCAGGACGCCCGGCTGCGGGTCCGGGGCCGTGCTCGCGGGGACGGGTTCCGGCGCGGGGGCGGGGAGGGGCGCCGGCAGCGGTTGGGGGGTGCGCGCGTCGGCCTGCCGGACGCTGCGCTGCGGCGGGACGGGCATGGGCCGGGGCGGCGCCTCGACGTCCTGCTGCGGTTTCGGCTCGAACCGCACCGGCAGGGCCACCAGGTGCCGGGAGGCGATGGACGACCGCCAGCGCAGGTCCTCCTCCGGGCAGTCCAGCTGGATGTCGGACAGCCGTGTGAGCAGCGCGTCGACGCCGACGTCGGCGATGGCGCGGCCGATGTCCTGGCCCGGGCACTCGTGCGGTCCGCCGCCGAAGGCGAGGTGGGAGCGGTTGCCCTGCATGCTCGCGGACAGGTCCGGGCGGATCCGCGGGTCGAGGTTGCCCGGGGCGGGCGCGAACAGCAGCCCGTCGCCCTTGCGGATGCGCCGGCCGCCCAGCTCCGTGTCCTGCTTGGCGTAGTAGCCGAGGACCGTGCTGAAGGGCGGCTCGTCCCACAGGGACTGCTCGATCGCCTCCGGGACGGTCATCTGGCCGCCGTTGAGCTGGGCGCGGAAGCCGGGTTCGGTGAGGACCATGCGCAGCGCGTTGGCGAGCAGGTTCGCGGTGGCCTCGTAGGCGGCGAAGAGGACGAGGCGCAGGTGTTCGCGGACCTCGTCGTCGGTGAGTCCGGCCGGGTGGGTGATGAGGTGACTGGTGAAGTCGTCCCCGGGCCGGGCGCGCCGCCGGGCGGTGAGCCGGGTCAGCGCGTCCATGACGTGGGCGTGGCTCTGCAGGGCGGTCTCGGTGCCCTTGAGGGCGTCCCGGGCGGCCTGCACCATCCGGTCGTCGTACTCCTCCGGCATGCCGAGGATCTCGCACATGACGGCCATCGGCAGGTGTTCGGCGAACTGGGAGACCAGGTCGGCCCGGCCGCGTTCGCAGAAGCTGTTGACCAGGTGCTGGGTGGAGCGGCCGATGTGCCGGCGGACGCTGCGGTGGTCGATGGTGGACATGGCCGCGGTGACCGCCGCCCGCAGCCGCTGGTGCTCGTCCCCCTCGGCGTGGGAGCAGATGGGCTGCCAGGCGATGTGCGGCATGAGGGGGTGGTCGGGTTTGACCGTGCCCTCCCGCAGCGGGGTCCAGATGCGGCTGTCCCGGGTGTACTGCGACGGGCTGCGCACCAGTTGCAGGTTCTCGGCGTGCCCGAGCACCACCCACATCGGCACGTCGTCGTGGAGCAGCACGGGGGCCACGGGTCCGTGCTGTTCGCGCAGGCGCTCGTAGAGGCTGCCGAGGTCGTCGGCCTCGGGGCCGTAGAGCCGGTGCAGTCCTTTGGGGCCGAGGCCGTGCGCCGGGCAGCCCGGCGGCGGGCCGGACATCGGTTCTGTGCCGGTCGGGGAGGGGGTTTCAGACGTCACGGTGTCGCTCCGGAACGGATGGTGTCGGGGCCGGTCGGCGGCGGGTCAGGTGAGGGCGCCGGAGAGCGCGAGGGAGTGCAGGAAGCGCATGAGGGTCATCAGCACGTCCTTGCTGGAGGCCCGGCGGCGCACGTCGCAGTCGACGATCGGGATCTCCGGACCCAGGTCCAGCGCGGTGCGCAGTTCCTCGACGGGGTAACGGGGCGCGTCCGGGAAGGAGTTGACGGCCACGACGAAGGGCACGCCGCGTTCCTCCAGCCGGCCCATGACGTCGAAGCTGACTTCCAGGCGCCGGGTGTCGACCAGGACGACCGCGCCGAGGGCGCCTTCGAACAGGCCGTTCCACAGGAACCAGAAGCGTTCCTGGCCCGGGGTGCCGAACAGGTAGAGCACCAGCTTGTCGGTGATGCTGATGCGGCCGAAGTCCATGGCCACGGTGGTGGCCGTCTTGGACTCGGAGCCGTAGTCGTCGTCCACGCCGATGCCGGCCTGGGTCATGGTCTCCTCCGTGGTCAGCGGTCTGATCTCGCTGACGGAACCGACCATGGTGGTCTTGCCGACGCCGAACCCGCCCACGATGACGATCTTCACCGCGGCCTGGGCCGTGTGCGGCAGATGGTCCTCGGTGCGCGGGCCGGGGAGGGTGTCAGAGCCTTTGAAGTCCATGCATCACCGCTTCGAGGAGTGATCGGTCGGGGACCGCCTGGCGGACGATCGGGGCCCGCGCCTGCACCAGTTCCGCCGCGATCAGCTCGGTGATCAGCACGGTCATCGCGCTGAACGGCAGCTGGAGGTAGGCCGACAGCTCGGCCACGGACAGGGGGGCGGAGCAGAGCCGGAGCACGGCCGCCTGCTCCGGCGAGGCGGACGGCGGAGGCGCTGAGCGCGCCACGATCAGGGTCACCAGGTCGAGTTCGGCACGGGCGCCGTCGGGGGATCCCGCGATGGTGTACAGCCGTTCGGGGTTCCGGGGTGGCTCCTCGCCCTCCGCGGGTCGGGGCGACGGCGGGGGCGGGGGCGGCAGGTGCTGCGGCGCGCGCCGTCTGCGTCGTGGAGGTGTCATACGGTCTGCCCGTTCCGCCGGGGCGGACTGGTGAGGTGGGCTCCGATCCGGACGACGAGGTCGCGCATCATGCCGCTCATCCGGCCCGGCTCGCACGTCACGTCGGCCAGCACCGCCAGGTAGGCGTTGGCGCCGGCGTTCATCAGGTAGAAGTAGCCGCCCTCGATCTCGATGACGACGACCTTCATCTCCCCGGCGCCCGGGATCTCCTGGATGATGGCGCCGGCCAGGCTCTGCACGCCCGCGCAGGCGGCGGCCACCCGGTCGGCGGCGTCGGGTTCGCCGCCGTAGCGGGCGATGCGCAGTCCGTCGGCGGACAGCACCACGATCATCTCGATGCCCGGCACGCCGTCGTTCAGCTGCTTGAGCATCCAGTCCAGGTTCGCGCGCTGCTGGATCACTTGGGGTCCCCCTCGTCGTCGGCCTCGGTGACGCCCTCGGCGGGATCGGCCGAATCGTTGAGCAGATGCAGGTACTTGGTGGGATTGAGCGTGAAGTCGGTGAGTTCGGAGGCGGTGGCGTCCGCGGGCATGCCCTTCCTCAGGCCGTCCCAGAAGGCCTCCATCCACATGCCCGGCGGACGGTCCATCAGCTTCTTGCGCTCGGGGTCGATCTCGGGCTCGGGTTCCGACCTGGTCTGGGACCAGATGGTGGGTCTGCCCTCACGCTCGGCGCGCTCGATGGCGGCCTGTTCGGCGATCCGCTGGCTGAGCGGGGTCTTCACCCGGCTGCGGCGCTGCGGCAGGCCGCCCGCGGTCCACTCGGTGACCTCCGGGACGTCGTCCTCCATGGAGATCCCGGCGGGGATCTTGGGGCTGGTGGGGCGGCGCTTCTTGGGCGGGCGCTTCGGCCCCTCGACGGCGCCGAGTTCGGGCTTGGGGATGCCGGTGGCGCCGATGCCGTGCGCGGCGCCGACGCCGGGCTCGGTGGTGGTCATCACGCGCGGCACGATGAGGATCGCGCGGACCCCGCCGTACGCGGAGGAGCGCAGCGACACCTCCATGTCGAACTGCTTGCAGAGCCGGCCGACGACGGCCAGGCCGAGGCGCGGGTTCTCGCCGAGGCTGTCGGCGTCGTCGCCGTTCTTGGCGTCCTCGATCATCTGCTCGATGCGGGCGCGGGACTCCTCGCTGAGGCTGACGCCCGCGTCCTCGATCTCGATGGCGATGCCGGCCTGCACCTCGGCGGCGGTGACGTGCACCTTGGTCGTGGGCGGCGAGTAGCGGGTGGCGTTGTCGAAGAGTTCGGCGGCGGCGTGGATGACCGGCTCGACGGCGGTGCCCTTGATGTTGATGTTGACGATGGAGCTCAGCTCGATGCGCCGGTACTCCAGGATGCGGGACATCGCGCCGCGCAGCACGCTGTAGAGGGAGACCGGCAGGGGCCACTGGCGGCCGGGGCGGCCGCCGCCGAGGACGGAGATGGTGTCGGCGAGCCGGCCGATCAGCGAGGTGCCGTGGTCGATGCGGAGCAGGTCGTCGAAGACCTCCGGGTTGCGCCCGTGGTCCTCCTCCATCTCGCGCAGTTCCTTGGCCTGCTGGTGGACGATGGCCTGGACGCGGCGGGCGATGCTCACGAAGGAGCGCTCCGTGGCGTCGCGCATGGAGATCTCGTGGTCGGCGCCGCGCAGGGCGATGCGCACCAGTTCGCGGTAGACCTCGGGCAGGCCGCGCAGTTCGGGGTCCGCGTCGTAGATGTTGCGCATCGTGTCCCGCAGTGCCTCGCCGCGGCGCAGCCGGTGGAAGCCGGTGGGCAGGACGTCGGTGGTGATGCGCTCGAGCAGCGCGTGCTGGGCGGCGGTCCACTGGTCCAGTCGCGCGGCGTGACGGGCGTGTTCGGCCTGTGCCTCGCGCAGCCGGCGCCCTCGGCGGGCGGCCTCCCCGGCCGAGCCGAGGACCAGCAGGACGGCCAGTGCTCCGCACACGCCGACGGCGAGCCGGGCCGGTGGAGGTACCAGGGCGACGGCGGCCCCGGCCGTGGCGGCCATTATCACGGCCGGCGGCAGCAGCACGCGCGCATAGGGACGTTCACGGCGGCCGGGAGGCTTCTGAACACTCACCATGGATGCCTTCTGGGATGGAGCGGCTGGGTGTCGTAAGAGGTTGCGGGGGGAAACTTCATGCAACTGTCGGATCTGTCTCGCATAGGGGAACAAGCGCACGATTCACCTCAACTCGGTGCGCCGCGGGCGAGCTTAGTCCGACCGGATCATCGCCGTGTCATATTCAGCAAGGCCCGGAAATCGCCCTGTGGCAGGAGTACGCTCAACTGCATTTACACGCACGGCATGTAATCGAACACGTTCGGTGACGGTGTACGGGCGTGCGAGAGTCGCTCGCCGTGAAGAGTGAGACAGCCCCCGAGGCCATGCCTCGGGGGCTGTTCGATCTCTCTCAGGAAGCCGGGACGGCGGCGGTCCGCACCGCGCCGACCGGCGGGTCTAGCCCACCGACGAGTAGGCGACGACGCCCCGCAGCAACTGGTCGACGGCCTTGCGCGCGCTCCTGGCCACGGTCGACCCCTCGGCCGGTGCCGCCGCAGCGATCTGCCCGAGCACGTCGATGACCTGCTTGCACCAGCGCACGAAGTCGCCCGCGGGCATGTCCGCCTCGCGCAGCACCGCGTCGAGCGGATGACCGGACGCCCACATGTACGCGGCCCAGGCGAACCCGAGGTCCGGCTCGCGCTGGCCGACGCCCTCGGACTGGCGGATCCGGAAGTCCTCCTCCAGGCCGTCGAGCCGGCCCCAGATCCGCACCATCTCCGCGAGCGCGGCCTTCGCCGCGCCGGACGGCAGCTTCGGCGCCAGCGCGTCGTCGCCCACCCGCGCCTCGTACACCAACGCCGAGACGCAGGCCGCCAGTTCGGCGGGACCGAGCCCCTCCCAGACCCGCTCGCGCAGACATTCGCTGGCCAGCAGGTCGAGTTCGCCGTACAGCCGGGCGAGCCGCCTGCCGTGCTCGGTGACCTCGTCGCCGCGCAGGTAGTCCAGCTCGGTCAGCAGCGCGACGATCCGGTCGAAGGTCCGCGCGATGGTGTTGGTGCGGCCCTCGATCCGCCGTTCCAGCTGCGAGGTGTCCCTGAGCAGCCGGTGGTAGCGCTCGGCCCAGCGGGCGTGGTCCTCGCGGTCGTCGCACCCGTGGCACGGGTGCGCGCGGATCGCCGCGCGCAGCCGGGCGATCTCGCGGTCGTCGGCGGCCTGGGACCGCTTCTTGCGCACCCGCTCCGGCGGGATGTGCCCGGCCTTGGTGCGCAGCGCGGAGGCGAGGTCCCGGCGGGACTGCGGCGAGCGCGGGTTGAAGCTCTTCGGGATCCGCATCCGGTCCAGCGGCTCCACCGGCACCGGGAAGTCCATCGACGCCAGCCGCTTGACCTGCCGCTCCGCGGTCAGCACCAGCGGGCGCGGCCCGTCGTGGTGGTCGAGCACGCGGTGGCCGTCGGCACGGCCGGCGGGCAGCCCGGGATCCAGCACGAGCGCCAGGCCCGCGTACTTGCCCGTCGGCACGTGGATGACGTCGCCCGGCCTGAGCCGCTCCAGGGCGACCGCGGCCTCCGCGCGCCGCTGGTGCGCGCCCTGCCGGGCCAGCTCGGTCTCGCGGTCCTTCAGCTCGCGGCGCAGCCGCGCGTACTCCTCGAAGTCGCCCAGGTGGCAGGTCATCGAGGCCTTGTAGCCGGCCAGGCCCTCCTCGTTGCGCTGCACCTGCCGGGAGATCCCGACGACCGACCTGTCGGCCTGGAACTGCGCGAAGGACGTCTCCAGCAGCTCGCGCGAGCGGTGCCGGCCGAACTGCTCGACCAGGTTGACCGCCATGTTGTACGACGGCTTGAAGCTGGAGCGCAGCGGGTACGTGCGGGTGCCCGCGAGGCCGGCGAGGTGCTCCGGGCTCATGCCGCGCTGCCACAGGACGACGGCGTGGCCCTCGACGTCGATGCCCCGGCGGCCCGCACGGCCGGTCAGCTGCGTGTACTCGCCGGGCGTGATGTCGGCGTGCTGCTCGCCGTTCCACTTGACGAGCTTCTCCAGCACCACCGAGCGGGCGGGCATGTTGATGCCGAGCGCGAGGGTCTCGGTGGCGAAGACGGCCTTGACCAGGCCGCGCACGAACAGCTCCTCCACGACCTCCTTGAAGGTCGGCAGCATGCCCGCGTGGTGGGCGGCGATGCCCCGCTCCAGGCCCTCCAGCCACTCGTAGTAGCCGAGGACGTGCAGGTCCTCCGGCGCGATGTGCGCGGTGCGCTCCTCGACCAGGGCGCGGACCCGTTCCCGCGCGTCCTCGTCGTTGAGCCGGAGGCCTGCGTACAGGCACTGCTGGACGGCGGCCTCGCAGGCGGCGCGGCTGAAGATGAAGGTGATCGCCGGGAGCAGACCCTCGGCGTCCAGGCGCTCGATGACCTCCGGACGGCTCGGGGTCCACACGCGCGAGCGCTGCCGGCGCTCCCGCTCCCGCTCGGCCTCGCGCATCGACCGGCCGCGCCTGCGGTCCTGGTACGACGGCCTGGTCGCCTCCGTCCGGGCGAGGCGGACGAGGTCGGGGTTGACGGCCTTCTTGTGGCCCTCGCCCTCCTCGAACAGGTCGTACATCCGCCGCCCGGCGAGCACGTGCTGGAACAGCGGCACGGGCCGGTGCTCGGAGACGATCACCTCGGTGTCGCCGCGGACGGTGTCCAGCCAGTCGCCGAACTCCTCGGCGTTGGACACGGTCGCGGACAGCGAGACCAGGGTCACCGACTCGGGGAGGTGGATGATCACTTCCTCCCAGACGGCGCCGCGGAAGCGGTCGGAGAGGTAGTGCACCTCGTCCATGACCACGTACCCGAGGCCGAGGAGGGTCTGGGAGCCGGCGTACAGCATGTTGCGCAGCACCTCTGTGGTCATCACGACCACCGGGGCATCGGAGTTCACGCTGTTGTCGCCGGTGAGCAGCCCCACCGAGGCGGTGCCGTAGCGGCGGCACAGGTCGGCGTACTTCTGATTCGACAGCGCCTTGATGGGTGTCGTGTAGAAGCACTTCTTGCCCTGCCGGAGCGCGAGGTGGACGGCGAACTCGCCCACGATCGTCTTGCCCGAGCCGGTCGGCGCGGCCACCAGCACGCCCTTCCCCGCTTCGAGCGCCTGGCAGGCCTCGATCTGGAAGGGGTCGAGGCCGAAGTCGTACATCTCGCGGAAGGGGGCGAGCGCGGTGGCCTGCTCGGCAGCCCGCCTGCGGGCTGCCGCGTACCGCTCGGCCGGTGAGAGGTCCTCTGTCATCGTGCTTTCGAGCGTACCGGGCCCCGCCGACAACAGGACGATCATTATCCGGATCCGCCGGCGCCCGGGCCGGCCGCGCCCGCGGGGCGGCGGGCCGGACGCACGGATGCCCCCGTCCTCGCGGGGGCGGGGGCATCGCGGTGGGCCGGTGCGGGCTCAGGTCACGTCGTCGTACCCGGCCACCCGGTCCGCGCTCGCCTGCTCGGGCAGCGCCCGGGCGGCCGTGACCGGCTCGATCTCGCCGATGTCCTCGGGCGTGAGGTCCAGCTCGGAGGCCTCGTCGTCGGCGGGACCGGCTTCCTCGCGGCGGCGCCTGCGCCTGTCGTTGAGCATCGCCACGGCCACGGCGATGAAGTAGAGCGCCCAGATCGGCGCGGCCAGCGCCAGCATGGTCATCGGGTCGGGGCTGGGCGTGGCCACGGCCGCGAAGGCGGTGATGCCGACGACCATGCCGCGCCACCAGCCGAGCATGCGCCGGCCGGACAGGACCCCGGTCAGGTTCAGCATGACCAGCAGCAGCGGCATCTCGAAGGCGAGGCCGAAGACGACGACCATGCGGGTGACCAGGTCCAGCAGGTCGTCCAGCGGCAGCAGGTTCTCCGCGCCGGACGGCGTGAGGTCGATCATCACGCGCGCCGTGGCGGGCAGCACGTTGAACGCGAGGTAGCCGCCGCCGAGGAACAGCGGGAAGCCGAAGCCGACGAAGGCGTAGGCGTACTTCTTCTCGTTGCGGTGCAGGCCCGGCGCGACGAACGCCCACAGCTGGTAGAGCCAGACCGGCGAGGCGAGGACGACGCCGGCCATCAGGGCGACCTTCAGGGCCAGGGTGAACGGCGCAAGCAGCCCGCTGACCGTGATGTGCGCGCAGTGGGCGTTCCTGGCCTCGGCCAGCTCACCGAAGGACTGGTGGCAGCCGATCTCCTCCAGCACCGGCTCGGTGATGAAGTCGACGATGTCCCTGTAGAAGAAGGCCGCCACGATCGTGACGACCAGGATCGCAAGGACACCTTTCGCGAGCCGGTTGCGCAGCTCACGCAAGTGATCCACGAGCGGCATCCGCCCCTCGGGATCCCTCTCCTTCTTGCGGGCAGGCTTGAGCAACCCACATCCTCATCTCGTGCAGCGGGCCGGACGCCCCGGCCCTCGCGTCAGCGCTGGGTCGTGTCGGTCGGCTCGTTGACCGGGCGGGAGCTGGTCACGTCGCCGGGCGCGGCCTGGATGGTGCGCTGAGCCGGAGCGGGGTCCTCGGTCGACTGGGCGGTGCCGGCGGGCTGCTTGCCGTCTTCCTTCATCGCCTTCGCCTCGCTCTTCAGGATGCGCGCGGACTTACCGAGCGAACGCGCCATGTCCGGGAGCTTCTTGGAGCCGAACACGAGGACGATCACCAGAACCAGGAGCAGCAGGTGCCACGGCTCAAGTCCGTTGCGGAACATAATTCTTCACCTTCTCACCGAGGCGGGGCATGTCCGACGGGCCGGACACTTGTCCGAACGTCATGCTGACTGCGATCGTAACGCCTGGGAAAGGAACGCGGGACGATCCCCGGGCGTACTCCTGCTCCGCGGGCCGTGCCTCGTCGCCGGACCGCGACCAGCAGCGTACCCGGCGGGGTGGGCCGCGTGACAGATCGAAGCGGCCGACCGCGCGCGCGTGACCGGGATGCGCAGGCCGCCCGGGGCGGCGTCACAGCGCGTCGACGGCGCCCGCCGCGCTCACGGCGGCCCGCTCCAGATCCTCGGCGGCCCGGTTGACACGGCGTGCGGACTCCGCGACCTGCCGCCCGAGGCGCTGCGCCTCCAGGAAGACCCGGACGGCGAGCACCCCCAGGACGGCGAGACCCAGAAAACCCACGGCTACCGCGAACATCGGCCAGAACATGACGTCGAGACTAGACCGTCCGCCGGGGTCCGGCGCAGCGGGCTACACCGTGGAGTGCAGCCGCAGGGTCCGCACCCCGCCGCAGGTGAGCAGTTCGACGATCCGCTCGCCGGCGGGCTTGCGGACCGCGGCGCCGCAGTCGGGGCAGGTGAACGAGTAGAAGGTGGTCCGGCTGGTGGCGCCGACGGCGAGGCGCAGAGCGCTCGCGGCGAGCTCGAAGCGGCCCCGGCAGTCGGGGCAGCCCGCCCGGAACACCACGGGTGCGGCTCTCCTCATCCCGGCGAAGGCGGTCGCCACCGTCATCCCGGCCGCACCGGACACCGGAGACTCGATCACAACTCTGGCTCCTCTTCCTCTGCTCGCACTGGGTCGCCCGCCGGCGTCACACGGGGCTCGGGTCCAACGCCTCGCCCGCGCCGCGCACCGCGTCCGCCGGACGGTCGTACGCCGCCAGGGCCTCGCGGGCCGCCCGGCGGGCGCTCTCGGCCAGGTCCGGCGGGGAGACGATCCGGCCGTCACGGCCGAGCCGCAGTGCCAGCCGGCGCAGGGAGGCGGGGTCGGGGGTGCGCAGAGTGATGCGCAGCCCGCCGTCGGGCAGCTCCTCGGCGCTGTCGTGCGGGTAGTACTCGGCGACCCAGCGGCCGCCGGGGCCGACCTCGATCACCACCTCCGGGTCCTCGGCGGCCGGCTGCACCAGCGCCTCGGAGAGGTCGCGCAGCTCTATCTCGGGCGGCGCGGACGGCTCGTCGAGGACCCGGATCTCGGCGACCCGGTCGAGCCGGAAGGTGCGCCGCGCCTCGGAGCGGCGGCACCAGGCCTCCACGTAGGTGTGGCCGACGCTGACCAGCCGGATGGGGTCGATCTCGCGTTCGGTGACCTCGTCGCGGGCCGGGGAGTAGTAGCGGATCCACAGCCGGCGGCGCTCCGAGATCGCCCGGTCGACGTCGGCGAAGACACCGCCCTCGGACTCGAAGGTCACCGACAGGCGGGAGCTGGCGCCGGCGGCCTCCCCGGCCGCCGCCTCCACCTTGGCCGTGGCCCGCAGCAGGGCCTGGCGGTCGCCCTCCCTGAGGCCGGGCAGGGTGGAGACGGCGCGGGCGGCGACCAGCAGGGCGGTGGCCTCGTCGGCGGCGAGCCGGAGCGGTTCGGCGGCCTCCTCGCCGAGCGCGGCCGGGTTGTGCCACCAGATGCGCTCGCCGTCGGTGTCGATGTCCAGCAGGTCGCCGCCGCGGAAGCTGGTGCCGCACATGGGCAGCAGATCGAGGTCGGCGACCAGTTCGTCCTCGGTGATGCCGAAGGCGCGTGCGACGTCGGCGATCCGGGCGCCGGGGCGTTCCCTGAGGTACGTCACCAGGGAGAGCATCCGACGGGTCTGGTCGATGGCGTTCACGGGCCTGGCCGGTTTGCCTGCCACAGTCCTGTCCCCCTCAGTCCTCGGCCACGGCACGCAGCCGGTCCACCACGTCGGCCCGCAGCTCGGCCGGCTCCAGCACCACCACGTCCGGCCCGAACTCCACCAGCCAGGCGTCCAGGCCGTGCCCGTACGGGATCTCCAACTCGTCCCACCCGTCGCCCAGTTCCCGGACCGCGGTGGCCTTGGCCCGCAGGGGGTAGCCGGCGCCGGAGCGCAGCCTGATCAGCGCCGTGCCGTCGGCGATCTCCCCGGCCCAGCTCGCGACGGTCTCCCGCACGGTGACGACGTCGGGCACGGGAGCGGTGAAGCCCGTGCCGCGCGAGCGGACCCTGCCGGTGATCCGGGACAGCCGGAAGACGCGCTCGGCGCCGCGGTCGCGGTCCCAGCCGGCCAGGTACCAGTGGCCGCGCCAGCACTCCAGCGCCCACGGCTCGACGTGGCGGGGCTCGGGGCGGGCGGCGGAGGCCTTGCGGTACTCGAAGACGACCGGGCGGCGGTCGCGGCAGGCCAGCATCAGCGGTTCGAAGGCGGCCTCGTGCACCGGGATGCGCGGCTCCAGGGCGCCGTGCGCCTCGTACGGGTCGACGTCCTCGGGCAGGCCCGCCGCGCGCAGCTTCTGCAGCGCGCCGCTGGCCGCGCCGGCCAGCCGGGCCTGCTGCCAGACCTTGGCGGCCAGACCGAGGGCGGCGGCCTCCTCGGCGTCCAGGGTGATGGGGGGCAGGCGGTTGCTGTCGCGGCGGGCGAGGTAGCCGACCTCGCCGTCGAGGTTCTCGACGGTCTCGATCACGAGTCCCAGCTCGCGCAGATCGTCCTTGTCCCGCTCGAACATGCGGTTGAAGGAGTCGTCGCTGCCCGCTTCGAGGTAGGCCTCGATGGACTCCCTCAGCTCGCGCTTGCTGAGCGGGCGCCGCGTGCCGAGCAGACACAGCGCGAGGTTCATCAGCCGCTCGGCCTTGGCAATGGCCATCGACGCCCTTCGCCTTCCCTATGGTGCTTCTGACCGATGACCGTACCGCTCCGCGGGGCGGTGACAAAAGCCGAGGCCCATGCCCGAGCAGGCATGGGCCCCAGGTGATCGGATCCGGTCGGAACCGAGCCGTGGATCAGACGCCGAGCAGGTCCACGACGAAGATCAGCGTCTCGCCGGGCTTGATCGCCGGGGTCGGGCTCTGGTTGCCGTAGGCGAGGTGGGCGGGGATGGTCAGCTGCCGGCGGCCGCCGACCTTCATGCCCTGCACGCCCTGGTCCCAGCCCTTGATGACCCGGCCGGCGCCCAGCGGGAAGCGGAACGGGGTCCCGCGGTTCCAGCTGGCGTCGAACTCCTCGCCGGTGCTGAAGGCGACGCCCACATAGTGGACGGTGACGGTCTGGCCCGCCTGCGCCACCGGCCCGTCGCCCTCCCAGATGTCCTTGATCTCGAGGTCCGCCGGGGGCTCGCCGCCCGGGAAGTCGATCTCGGGCTTCTCGATGCTCACGTCAAAAGCTCCTGCTTGTGTACGACACGAAACGCGGACAGTCTTTCATCCTCCGGGCGCCGGCGTCCGACCCGGGCGTCTCGCCGGCTACATCGCCGCGAGGATGTCCACGGTGAAGACGAGGGTGGCGCCCTTCTTGATCACCCCGCCGCTCGGCGGGTTGTCGCCGTAGCCCAGCTCGGGCGGCACGACGACCAGCACCCGGCTGCCCACCTTCTTGCCGGTCAGGCCCTGTGCCAGGCCCTTCACCGCCTGCTGCATCTGCTCGAGCGCGAACTGGCTGAGCCGCCCGGAGCCGTACGTCCGCTGGAAGGGCTTGCCGCCCTCCCAGACCAGGCCCTGGAACTGGCACAGGACCGTCTGGTCGGCCTTGACCTCGGGGCCGTCGCCTTCCAGGACGTAACGGGAGACCAGCTTCTTCGGCGGGTCGGTGCGCGGGACGGTGACCTCGGGCGCCCGGCCGTCGGTGCCGGTGCCCACCTTCGGCAGGGCGGCGTCCTCCTGCGCGACCGGCTCGCCCCGGGCGGAGCTGCGGGAGTTGAAGGTCTCGATCAGGTCGATGACGAACACCAGGGTGTCGGTGCCCTTGATGCCCGCCTGCGGCTGGCCCGACGTGCCGTACCCCCAGGCCGGGGGCACCGCGATCTCGACCCGGCTGCCGGTCTTCTTCCCCGCCAGCGCGTACCGCCAGCCGTCGATGATGCTGCCCTTGGCGAGCTGCATGACCAGCGGCCGCTTGCGGTCGTAGGAGTTGTCGAAGACCTTGCCGGTGTTCCAGATCTGGCCCAGGTAGTCCGCCTTGATGAAGTCGTTCTCCGCGACCGGGCGGCCACGGCCCGCGACCAGCGTCCTGACCGCGAGGTTCTTCGACGGGTCGCCCGGCCCCTTGGCGACGGTGGGCTTCTCGCCGAACCCCGTGCCGCCCGTGACCGCAGGCAGCGGGCCGTCCACGATCTTGGGCGGGGGCGCGGCGGACGCCGACGGCGAGGCACTGGCCTTGCCGGAGTCGGATTCGTCGTCACCGCATCCGGCGAGCGTGAGCAGTCCTGCGGGTACGGCGGCCAGGAGGAGTGAGCGTCGGCGCACGGATGAGCCTCGTAATCGGTCGATCTTGCGGGTGGCGTGCGCGCAACTCTACGGCGTGAGAAGGGCGCCGTACGGAAAACGTACGGCGCCCGTGTGGCGTTCCCGCATTCCGGCGCGGGAAACGCCCGATCCCTCTGCTTCCGCTACATTCCGGCGATCAGCTTCTCCACCCGGTCGTCGACCGAACGGAACGGGTCCTTGCACAAGACGGTGCGCTGCGCCTGGTCGTTGAGCTTCAGGTGCACCCAGTCGACCGTGAAGTCCCTGCGCTGTTCCTGCGCCCGCCGGATGAAGTCGCCGCGCAGCCGCGCCCGAGTGGTCTGCGGAGGGACCGACTTGCCCTCGAAGATCTTCAAGTCGTTGCAGATCCGAGCGGCTTGGCCCTTCTTCTCCAGCAGGTAGTACAGGCCGCGGCGGCGGTGGATGTCGTGGTAGGCGAGGTCTATCTGGGCCACCCGCGGATGCGACATGGTCATGTTGTGCTTGGCCCGGTACCGCTCGATGAGCTTGTACTTCATGACCCAGTCGATCTCGGTGGCGATCCGGTCCAGTTCCTCGGTCTCGATCGCGTCGAGGGTGCGGCCCCACAGCTCCAGGACCTGCGCGACGGTGCCGGTGCGGATGCCGCGGCGCTCGCAGAAGTCCACGGCCTTGTCGAAGTACTCCCGCTGCACCTCCAGCGCGGAGGCCTCCCTGCCGCTGGCCAGGCGCACCTTGCGCCGGCCGGTGATGTCGTGGCTGACCTCCCGGATCGCCCGGATGGGGTTCTCCAGGGTGAGGTCGCGCATCACGGTGCCCGCCTCGATCATGCGCAGCACGAGGTCGGTGGCGCCCACCTTGAGCAGCATGGTCGTCTCGGACATGTTCGAGTCGCCGACGATGACGTGCAGCCTGCGGTAGCGCTCGGCGTCCGCGTGCGGCTCGTCGCGGGTGTTGATGATCGGCCGGGAGCGGGTCGTCGCCGAGGAGACGCCCTCCCAGATGTGCTCCGCGCGCTGGCTGACGCAGTAGACGGCGCCGCGGGGCGTCTGCAGCACCTTGCCCGCGCCGCACAGCAGCTGGCGCGTGACCAGGAAGGGGATGAGGATGTCCGCGAGCCGGGAGAACTCCCCGTGCCGGGCCACCAGGTAGTTCTCGTGGCAGCCGTAGGAGTTGCCCGCCGAGTCGGTGTTGTTCTTGAAGAGGTAGACGTCGCCCGCGATTCCCTCCTCGTGCAGGCGTCGTTCCGCGTCCACCAGGAGTCCTTCGAGAATGCGCTCGCCGGCTTTGTCGTGGGTGACCAGTTCGGTCACGTTGTCACATTCGGGGGTCGCGTATTCCGGATGTGAGCCCACGTCGAGATAGAGCCGGGCGCCGTTTCGCAGAAAGACGTTGCTGCTGCGGCCCCATGACACGACACGGCGGAAGAGGTACCGCGCCACCTCGTCAGGAGACAGGCGCCGCTGTCCCCTGAACGTGCACGTGACGCCGTACTCGTTCTCCAGCCCGAAAATGCGGCGGTCCATGAGTGAACATTACGCCCGATCCCCCGAGCTGAAACGAGGTTCGCCGGCACGATTCGGATCATTTTCCGGTGAAGCCGCAACGACCCCGCCCCCCGCGGGAGCTGCGAGGACCCGTCCGCAGGCGAGCAGGACCAGCAGGGACACCGCCCCGGCGGCGCCCGGCAGGGCGAATCCCCACACGGTGCCGCCGGCCTGGACCACCGGCCCCGCCAGGCCCGTTCCCACCGAGGCGCCCACGGTGAACGTGGTCACCAGCCAGGAGAACGCCTCGGTGACGGTACCGGCCGGGGCGTGCCGGTCGACGATGAGGAAGGCGCAGGCGATGCAGGGCGCCAGGAAGATTCCGGAGACCACGCTGAGCAGCACCATGGCGGCCGTGCCCGGCGTCAGCGTGAGCGGCAGGTAACACACCGCCAGAAGGGCCACCAGCAGTCTCAGTCGCCGTTCGGGGGCGCCCGGCCACCGGCGGGCGCCGTAGACGGTGCCCCCGCACAGCGCTCCGAGGCCGAGCCCGGCCATCAGCCAGCCGTAGACCGCGTCGCCGCCGTGACCGTCGGCGTACGACACCGACGCGACGGTGATGGAGCCCAGCGCGATGCCGACGAACAGGAAGGCGGCGAGCAGCGCGAGCAGTCCCGGCGCGCGCAGGGCGCCCAGCCAGTGGGCCTCGCGCGGCTGGGAGCGCCAGGCGCGCGAGGGCGGCGAGACGACCACCGAGAGCGCTCCCAGCACGCCCAGGACGTTCAGCGCCAGCAGGGCCGCGCGCTCGTCCCACAGGGACACGCACAGCGTCACCAGCAGCGGGCCGACGGTGAACATGATCTCCTGGGCGACCGCGTCCATCGCGTACGCGGTGTGCACCTGCTCCTCGCGGCGCAGCACGGACGGCCACAGGGCGCGCAGTCCGCCCTCCAGGGGCGGCGTGAACAGCCCGGCCGCCGCGACGGCCGTGTGGGCGAGCCAGAGCGGTTCGGTGCCGCAGCAGGCGAAGACGGTCATCGACAGGGCCGCGAGGACCGCGGCGGGCAGCTGGATCCGCGGCTGGCCGTACAGGTCCACGAGGCGGCCCAGCACCGGCTGGCCGACGGCGTTGGCGACGCCGTAGACGGCCGCGAGGGCGCCGGCGAGGCTGTAGCTGCCGCCCTCGCCGCGGACGAAGAGCACCAGGGCGACGGCGGCGGTGGCGTTCGGCAGCCGTCCCACCAGGGTGCCGGTGAGCAGCCGGAAGGCGTGCCTCGTCTTCAGGATCTCAAGGTATCCCGTGGCCATGTCCTGCCCTCCGGTGGCTCGCCCGGGACGCCGCGACGACCCCAAGTGTTACGTATAACGTGTCCGTCCATACGTACCATGTGCCCTGTTCACACGTCCAGGCGAACGGCCGGGCGGACGACGGACCCCGAAGGAGCACGCCCACGGTGGCACGCAGCAGCACGCGCCCGACCAGCCGTGACGTCGCCCACGCGGCGGGGGTCTCCCAGGCGGCCGTCTCCCTGGTGCTGGGCGACAAGTGGCGCGGCCGGGTGTCCGAGGCCACCGCCGAACGGGTCCGCCGGGCCGCGCGCGAGCTGGGGTACCGGCCCAACCTCGCCGCCCGCAACCTGCGGCTGGGCCGCACCCGCACCGTCCTGCTGGTGGTGCCCGCCCTGACCACCGAGTTCTTCGCCGGGGTCTACACGGGCGCCGCGCGCGTGGCCGCCGAGCACGGCTTCGGCGTCGTGCTCTACCCCTCCCCCGAGGGCGTCGGCCCGGCCCGCGACCCCTTCGCCTCCGCGCAGGCCGCCCTGGACGGCGTCCTCGCCTCCTCGATGGCCGCCGACGCCCTCACCGCGATCCGCGGCGACCAGCTGCCCCTCGTGATGCTGGACAGCGATCCCGCGGGCAGCCTCGGCGCCGCGACCGTGAACCTGGACATCGCCGACGGCGTCCGCCAGGTCGCCGAGCACCTGCTGGGCCTCGGCCACCGCCGCGTGCTGCACCTCGCCGCCGACGTGCCGTCCTGGACCTTCGAGGTGCGGGCGCGGGAACTGGCGGCGCGCCTGGCCGCCGTGCCCGGCACGGAGATCCGCACGGCCCGGGCCCCGATCTCCATCGAGGGCGCGCTGGCCGCCGCCGAGGCCGCGCTCACCGCGCCGGGCCCCCGCCCCACGGCGGTGGTCTGCGACGACGACAAGCTGGCCGCCGGCGTCTACAAGGCGCTGCGCCGCCTCGGCCTGCGCGTCCCGGACGACGTCTCGGTCACCGGCCTCGACGACCTGGCCCTGGCCACCGCGCTCGACCCCGAGCTGACGACCGTGCGCCTGGACGCGGAGCTGTTCGGCGAGCGGGGCATGCGGGCCCTGCTGGCCGTTCTGGAGGGCCGTGAGCCCGAGGGCGGGGACATCCCGGTCCACCTGGTCGTCCGGGGCTCCACGGCCCCGCCGGGCGCGCCCTGACACGCGGCGGGCCCCGGCCGCGGCCGGGGCCCGTCAGGGTGCGGGGGCGGTCACTCCTCCTCGGAGCTCTCCGCTTCCGTGCTCGCGCCGTCCGCCTCCAGCAGGCGGTCGAGCTGACGGCCGACGATGCGCTTGAACTTGCGCTTCTGCGGGCGCGTGCGGTCCAGGACGGCCACCTCCAGGCGCTCGGCGGGGATCTCCCGCTCGGTGCCGTTGGTGTCCCGGGACAGGGCCTGCACGGCCAGCTTCAGGGCCTCCGCGAGGCTCATGCCGTCACGGTGACGCTGGTCCAGGAAAGAGCTGATCTGCTCGGCGTTGCCGCCCACCGCGACCGAGCCGTGCTCGTCCACGATGGAGCCGTCGTGCGGCAGCCGGTAGATCTGGTCCCCCTCGGGCGTCTCCCCGACCTCGGCCACGACCAGTTCCACCTCGTACGGCTTCTCGGCCGCGGAGGAGAAGATCGTGCCCAGCGTCTGGGCGTAGACGTTGGCCAGGCCGCGGGCGGTCACGTCGCCGCGGTCGTAGGTGTAGCCGCGCAGGTCGGCGTAGCGGACGCCGCCGATGCGCAGGTTCTCGTACTCGTTGTACTTGCCGGCGGCGGCGAAGCCGATCCGGTCGTAGATCTCGCTGAACTTGTGCAGCGCGCGGGACGGGTTCTCGCCGACGAACACGATGCCGTCGGCGTACTGCAGCACGACCAGGCTGCGGCCGCGGGCGATGCCCTTGCGGGCGTACTCCGCCCGGTCGGCCATGGCCTGCTGGGGGGAGACATAGAACGGCGTCGACACCGGTTATCCGTCCCTTTCTGTCATGGTCACTGGATCACCTCGATAAGAACCGGGCCCGCGCTCAGAGCAGGGCGGCCCGGGGGCCGTCGGGCTCCTCCAGGCGCCGCTGGAGCACCGCGCGGGCGAGCTCGGACGACTCCTCCTCGGTGAGCCGGCGGTAGCCGTCCTCGGTGATCACGGTGATGATCGGATAGATCCGGCGGGCGACATCGGGACCGCCGGTCGCCGAGTCGTCGTCAGCCGCGTCGTAGAGGGCCTGGACCACGAGGGTGGTGGCCTGCTCCTCGGTGAGGTCCTCGCGGAACAGCTTCTTCATCGCGCCGCGCGCGAAGATCGAGCCGGAGCCCGTCGCGGCGAAGTTCTGCTCCTCGGAACGGCCGCCCGTGACGTCGTAGGAGAAGATGCGGCCCTTCTCGCGGTCCAGGTCGTACCCCGCGAAGAGGGGCACCACGGCCAGGCCCTGCATAGCCATGCCGAGGTTGGAACGGATCATGGTCGACAGCCGGTTCGCCTTGCCCTCCAGGGACAGCTGGGCGCCCTCGACCTTCTCGAAGTGCTCCAGCTCCAGCTGGAAGAGCTTGACCATCTCGACGGCCAGGCCGGCGGTGCCGGCGATCCCCACGGCCGAGTACTCGTCCGCCGGGAACACCTTCTCGATGTCCCGCTGGGCGATGATGTTGCCCATCGTGGCCCGGCGGTCACCGGCGAGCACGACCCCGCCGGGGAACGTCACGGCCACGATGGTCGTGCCGTGCGGTGCCTCGATCACGCCCTGCGTGGGCGGCAGCTGCCGGTTGCCGGGCAGCAGCTCGGGCTGGTGCTCGGCGAGGAAGTCCATGAAGGAGGAGGATCCTGGCGTCAGGAAGGCAGCTGGTAGACGCCCGGTGCCACGGGTATTGGCTTCCACGGGTTTCCTTCCACATAGCGGCAGTCCGGCGGGCAGGTGCGGGACGGCCGTCCCCCACGTGCCGGTGGCCGAATTGCGGTTGAAGCACGGTATGCCACGGACCTTACCCGGCTGGTGGCGGTGATCCACATGCCCGGCGGGAGCCGCTCGCGGCGGCAAGGACCGCCCGCGGCCCGGACTGCCCCGGCCGC
This sequence comes from Streptomyces sp. NPDC006193, assembly GCF_040613915.1. Taxonomy (NCBI): domain Bacteria; kingdom Bacillati; phylum Actinomycetota; class Actinomycetes; order Kitasatosporales; family Streptomycetaceae; genus Streptomyces; species Streptomyces sp. NPDC006193. The sequence continues at coordinate 35,199 of NZ_JBEXTB010000030.1, read as the reverse complement.
GAGCGGCGCTTCGCCGTCCGCTCATCGGCCACTCACGTCCCCCGCCCCTTCGGACCTGTGATCCGAAGGCGGAACGGCCTACTGCCCGCCCTTCTGCACGAAGGAACGCACGAAGTCTTCGGCGTTCTCCTCGAGGACGTCGTCGATCTCGTCCAGGACGGAGTCGACGTCGTCGGAGAGCTTCTCCTGCCGCTCCTTGAGGTCCTCGGAGGCCTGCGCGTCCTGCGCCTGCTCCTCGACCTCCTCGGTGGAGCGCGTCGCCTTCTGCTGGCCGCCGCCCGTGTCCTTGGTTGCCATAACCCTCACCCCGCTCAGTTCGCCTGCCGATCGGTGATGATCAGACCCTACAAGCCGGGTCCGACATCGGCCCCGCCGTTTCCGCAACGTACGGGGGCCACCTCGATGATTCCCGGGCGGTGGGGCTTCCACCCCGGCCGCCCGGGACGGGGCCGAGTACCCCCCCTGGGCCGCTCAGCCGCCGGACAGCACCCTGACCAGGTCTTCCGCCGTGCGGCAGCGGTCCAGCAGCTCCTTGACGTGATTTCGCGTTCCGCGTAGCGGTTCCAGGGTTGGAACACGCTGGAGGGAGTCGCGGCCGGGGAGGTCGAAGATGACCGAGTCCCAGCTCGCGGCGGCGACGTCGTCCGCGTACTGCTCCAGGCAGCGCCCGCGGAAGTACGCACGGGTGTCCTCCGGCGGCTTCGTACGGGCCCGCTCGACCTCGGACTCGTCCAGCAGGCGCTTCATCCGGCCACGGGCCACCAGGCGGTTGTAGAGGCCCTTCTCGGGGCGGACGTCGGCGTACTGGAGGTCGACCAGGTGCAGCCGGGCGGCGTCCCAGTCGAGGCCGTCGCGCCGGCGGTAGCCCTCCATCAGCTCCCGCTTGGCCACCCAGTCCAGTTCCCCGGCCAGGCTCATCGGGTCGTTCTCCAGCCGGGTGAGGGTGTCCTCCCAGCGGCTGAGGACGTCCTTGGTCTGGTCGTCGGCGTCGGCGCCGAAGCGCTCCTCGACGTACTTGCGGGCCAGCTCGAAGTACTCCATCTGCAGTTGCACGGCGGTCAGCGTGCGGCCGCTGCGCAGGGTGACCAGGCGCTTGAGCGACGGGTCGTGCGAGACCTGGTGCAGGGTGCGGACGGGCTGGTCCACGGCGAGGTCCACGGCGATGAAGCCGTCCTCGATCATGGACAGGACCAGGGCGGTCGTGCCCAGCTTGAGATAGGTCGAGATCTCCGACAGGTTCGCGTCGCCGATGATCACATGCAGCCGGCGGTACTTCTCCGCGTCCGCGTGCGGCTCGTCCCGCGTGTTGATGATCGGCCGCTTGAGCGTGGTCTCCAGGCCGACCTCGACCTCGAAGTAGTCCGCGCGCTGGCTGATCTGGAAGCCGTGTTCGTGCCCGTCCTGGCCGATGCCGACGCGGCCGGCGCCGGCGAAGACCTGGCGGGAGACGAAGAAGGGCGTCAGGTGGCGCACGATGTCCGAGAAGGGGGTCTCCCGCTTCATCAGGTAGTTCTCGTGCGTGCCGTAGGAGGCGCCCTTGTTGTCGGTGTTGTTCTTGTACAGGTGGATGGGCTGGGCTCCGGGCAGCTGCGCGGCCCGCTCCGCGGCCTCGGCCATGATCCGCTCGCCGGCCTTGTCCCACAGCACCGCGTCGCGGGGGTTGGTGACCTCGGGGGCGCTGTACTCCGGGTGGGCGTGGTCGACGTAGAGCCGCGCGCCGTTGGTGAGGATCACGTTGGCCAGGCCGATGTCCTCGTCCGTGAGCTGGCTGGCGTCGGCGGCCTCGCGGGCGAGGTCGAAGCCCCGCGCGTCCCGCAGCGGATTCTCCTCCTCGAAGTCCCAGCGGGCCCGGCGGGCCCGGTGCATCGCCGCCGCGTAGGCGTTGACGATCTGGGACGAGGTGAGCATGGCATTGGCGTTGGGGTGGCCGGGGACGGAGATCCCGTATTCCGTCTCGATGCCCATTACTCGCCGTACGGTCATGCGGCCCTCCTTGCCCGGCGGCACCCTCGGTCGTGGGCGCCGCTCAGATACCGCTGGCGCTCCGGTGCGTGTGCGGTGCCCGTCCCCGCACTGCGCGACTCGGCGGTAGGAAAGAGCCTAGAACGCCTTTGCGCTGGTGGGGAGATCATTTGCGTCATTGCCTGCTCCGGGTCGTGCCCGGGAAAACAGAGGGCTGCGGGTACCCGGTGAGGGCACCCGCAGCCGCCCCGCCGTTACAGGTACTGACCGGTGTTCGCCACCGTGTCGATGGAGCGCCCGGTGTCCGCGCCCTGCTTCCCGGTGATGAGGGTGCGGATGTAGACGATCCGCTCGCCCTTCTTTCCGGAGATGCGGGCCCAGTCGTCGGGGTTGGTGGTGTTGGGCAGGTCCTCGTTCTCCTTGAACTCGTCCACGCAGGCCTGGAGGAGGTGGGAGACGCGCAGGCCCTTCTGGCTCTTCTCGAGGAAGTCCTTGATCGCCATCTTCTTGGCGCGGCCCACGATGTTCTCGATCATGGCGCCGGAGTTGAAGTCCTTGAAGTAGAGGACTTCCTTGTCGCCGTTGGCGTAGGTGACCTCCAGGAAGCGGTTCTCCTCGGATTCGGCGTACATGTGCTCGACCGCCGTCTGGATCATGCTCTGGACGGTGGTGGCCTTGTCCCCGCCGTGCTCCGCGAGGTCGTCCGCGTGCAGCGGCAGACGCTCGGTGAGGTACTTGCCGAAGATGTCCTTCGCGGCCTCCGCGTCCGGACGCTCGATCTTGATCTTCACGTCGAGGCGGCCGGGGCGCAGGATGGCCGGGTCGATCATGTCCTCGCGGTTGGAGGCGCCGATCACGACCACGTTCTGCAGGCCCTCCACACCGTCGATCTCGGCGAGCAGCTGCGGGACGATGGTGTTCTCCACGTCCGAGCTGACACCGGAGCCGCGGGTGCGGAACAGGGACTCCATCTCGTCGAAGAAGACGATCACGGGGGTGCCCTCGCTGGCCTTCTCACGCGCACGCTGGAAGACCAGGCGGATCTGCCGCTCGGTCTCACCGACGTACTTGTTGAGCAGCTCGGGACCCTTGATGTTCAGGAAGAAGCTCTTGCCGGCGGCCTGACCGGTGACCTCGGCGACCTTCTTGGCCAGCGAGTTCGCGACGGCCTTGGCGATGAGCGTCTTGCCGCAGCCGGGCGGGCCGTAGAGCAGGACGCCCTTGGGCGGGCGCAGCTCGTGCTCCTTGAACAGGTCCGGGTAGAGGTACGGCAGCTCGACGGCGTCGCGGATCGCCTCGATCTGGTTGCCGAGGCCACCGATCTGCTCGTAGCCGATGTCGGGGACCTCTTCGAGGACCAGCTCCTCGACCTCGCTCTTCGGCACGACCTCGTAGACGTAGCCGGAGCGGGGTTCGAGCAGGAGGGCGTCGCCGGGGCGGATGGTGACGTCCAGCAGCGGCTCGGCGAGCCGCACCACCCGCTCCTCGTCGGTGTGCCCCAGGACGAGGGCGCGCTCGCCGTCCTCCAGGATCTCCTTGAGGGTGACGATGTCGCCGACGCGCTCGAACTCCATGGCCTCGACCACGTTGAGCGCCTCGTTGAGCATGACTTCCTGGCCGCGCCGCAGCGCGTCGAGCTCGACGCTGGGGCTGACGTTCACCCGGAGCTTGCGGCCGCCGGTGAAGATGTCGGCGGTGCCGTCCTCGTTCGCCTGCAGGAAGACACCGAAACCGGCCGGCGGCTGGGCGAGCCGGTCGACCTCCTCCTTGAGGGCCACGATCTGGTCGCGGGCCTCGCGGAGGGTGTTGGCCAGTCGTTCGTTCTGGGCGGACACGCCGGCCAGGTTGGTCTGCAGCTCGACGATCCGCTCTTCGAGAATCCTCGTGTGTCGCGGAGAGTCGGCGAGCTTGCGGCGCAGGACGGCGATCTCCTGCTCAAGGTAGGCGATCTGCCCGGCCGGGTCGTCGGACCCGCGTCCCGGGCGGATGCCGCGGTTCATGTCGTCGTCGTGGGCTGCCACGGTCCTCACCTCCTCCAAGGGGAGCTGGACGCTTCCAGACCCTACCTGGGTGGGTGTCGATTGAAACCCCTAGATCACAAAGACTGTCAAGGTGTGTCGTCGGTCACCCGCTGCGCTCTCCCTCGCACGGAGGGGATACCCACTCAACGTGAGGGGGAAGCAGCTTGTTCCGCGCAGGGCGTGGTCGAAACCGTCCGGGGCGGGCCGGAGTTGTCCGCTGCGCGCCGATCGACCGGTATGCGGGCAGCACCTGGAGCGCTCGCACGGTCCTCACGCAGAGCGACGGCGCCGGTGGGCGGCGTCACCGTCCGGGCGGCCTGAACTGATCGGTCCGGCCGCCGGAAACCCCTCTCCCGGCCCGGCGCTGGTACCCGAGCGGGCGGGCCCGGAAACCCGTGCCGGCCGAACCGGGCCGCGATCCGGGCGGAGGTAGGGTCGGGGGTGTTCAACAGCCGCCGGAGCGGACCGGGCTGGCCGTCGCCGCGCCCGGGCCGCCCGGCGAACCGACGGCAGGAGAGATGACCGTGCAGCAGGAGGCCCCGGGCGGCGAGGCACTGGAGGTCTGGATCGACCAGGACCTGTGTACCGGCGACGGCATCTGCGCCCAGTACGCCCCGGAGGTGTTCGAGCTGGACATCGACGGGCTGGCCTATGTGAAGGGCGCGGACGACGAGCTGCTGCAGGCGCCCGGGGCGACCGCGCCCGTGCCGCTGCCGCTGCTGGCGGACGTGGCGGACTCGGCGAAGGAGTGCCCCGGCGCGTGCATCCACGTGCGCCGGGTTTCGGACAGGGTCGAGGTGTACGGGCCCGACGCGCAGTGAGCCCGGTTCAGACGCTGTGGGCCCCGGCCGGCGTGGAGCGGACGAAGGCACGGCCGTTCCACCGCCACCTGGCCGGGGTCTTCACGTCCGGGCAGCAACTGGGCACGTCGTCCGCGGAGTAGCCGAGCAGGGTGGCGGAGACGGCACGGGCGCGCACGGCGAAGTCCGTGACCGTGAACCGCTGCCCCGGCTCGACGAGGGTGGCGACCACGCGCGGCCGGCCGCCGTCGGCGGAGCGGGTGAGCACGTAGACCCCGTCGGGCGGGGTGCCCATGGGGGCGTCGCAGTGCACCACCGCGACGGTTTCCGGCCGGCCGTCGCCGTCCAGGTCCCCGGAGGCCTTCCTCGCGACCACCGGCTCGACCGGGCCGCACTCCAGCGGGAACGCCACACCGGCCGTGCCCGGCGGCGCGGCGGCCGCGGGCGCGGACCCGCCGTGCGTGCCGGCGGCCGCCTGGGCGGCCGTGGCCGGGCCGGGCTGTACGAGGGCGGAGAAGGCCACGACACCGGCGACGGCCGCGGCCGTGGCGACCCAGTGGACGGGCCGGGTCTGGGCGTGGGCGAGCTCCGGAACGGCGGATTGCAGCACGAGGAGTGTCTCCTGTGAGGGCTGTGCCGGTGGGATGGCCTGCATGGTGCCACACGTCACAGTTCCGGGGAACGGCGGGGCCGGGATCGCCGGCCGCACGTCCGCGCGGGCCGCGGCCGGCGCGCACGGAGCGGGCGGGCGGCGGCGCCGGTGCGGAGGCCGGTGCGGAGGCCGGTGCGGGTGCGAACGGACGGGCGCCGCGGCCGAGTTCCCCAGGAGGGCGGGAACTGCGCCGCGGCGCCCTTGCGTTGTACGGGTGCGGGGCCGGTCAGCGGCCGGCGCCGCCGTCGGCGTTGGGTCCGGCGTAGTCCTCGCCGTAGGCGCCCTTGGCGGGGCGGCGGCGGCGCATGGGCGGCTCGACGCCGTCCGCGAGGCGGCGGGCGGTGAGCAGGAAGCCGGTGTGGCCGATCATGCGGTGGTCGGGGCGGACGGCCAGGCCCTCGATGTGCCAGTTGCGGATCATGGTCTCCCAGGCGGTCGGCTCGTTGAAGCAGCCGATCTCCCGGATGGACTCCACGGTCCGGGCGAGCTGGGTGGTGGTGGCCACGTAGCAGCACAGGATGCCGCCGGGCACGAGCGCCTTGGAGACGGCCTCCAGGCACTCCCAGGGGGCGAGCATGTCGAGGATGACCCGGTCGACGTCGGTGTCGGACAGGTTGTCCTGCAGGTCGCCGACGGTGAGCTGCCAGGCGGGATGGGGGCCGCCGAAGTAGCGCTCCACGTTCTGCCGGGCGATCTCGGCGAAGTCCTCGCGGCGCTCGTAGGAGTGCAGCATGCCCTGGTCGCCGATGGCCCGCAGCAGGAAGCTGCTGAGCGAGCCGGAGCCGACGCCGGCCTCCACGACGCGCGCGCCGGGGAAGATGTCGGCGAAGGCCAGGATCTGCCCCGCGTCCTTGGGGTAGACGACGGCCGCCCCGCGGGGCATGGACAGGACGTAGTCGGGGAGCAGGGGGCGCAGCGCGAGGTAGGCGACGTTGCCGGTGGTCCGGACAACGCTCCCCTCGGGAGCGCCGATCAGTTCGTCGTGCGGGAAGGAGCCCTTGTGGGTGTGGAAGTTCTTCCCGGCTTCGAGCGTGAACGTGTAGTGGCGGCCCTTGGGGTCGGTCAGCTGAACCTGGTCCCCGACCTTGAAGGGCCCGCGCCTGCGGGCGGCACCGGTCGGTTCGGACATGTGACCAGCCTACCGGCGTTTCCGGGGCGCTCCGACCACGGCTAGGGGGCGGGCCGGGCCATGGCCTTCACGAAGGCGCGTTCGACGTCCGCGGTGGACAGGACGCCGTAGATCTCGCCGGTCTCCTCGACCACCAGGTACTCGGTGGCCGGGGTGGCGCGCAGGGCGTCCAGGAGGTCCTCGCCGGCCAGCTCCGCGGAGACGCGCATGCCCTCGGTCAGTTCCTGGGCGAGACCGCTGACGGCCACCCAGGGGCGGCGGTGCTCGGGCACGCCGACGATGGCGGCCTCGCGCACCAGGGCGAGCGGGTTGCCGTCGGCGTCGACGACGACCAGGGCGCGGGCGCCGGCGGCGTTGGCCCGGCGCAGCGCCTCGGAGAGCGGGGTGTCGTTCTCGACGGGCACGGCGCGCCGGGTGAGGGTGCGGGCGCGCAGCTCCGGGAGGTGTTCGCGCAGCCGCGCCATGCGCAGGCTGTTGCCGGCGCCGGTCCAGATGATCGCGGCGAGGATCGCGGCGAGCAGGGCGTCGGTGACGGTGTCCATGCCGCCCGCGTCCGCGTCGCCGCCGCCCAGGGCGCCGGAGTGGTTGAACAGCGGGAGGCCGACGAGGACGGCGACGGCGAGGGCGCGGCCGACCCAGGCGGCGGCCACCGTGCCGGTCATCGGCCTGCCGGTGATCTTCCAGACGACGGCGCGGAGCATCCGGCCGCCGTCGAGGGGCAGACCGGGCAGGAGGTTGAAGACCGCGACGATCAGGTTGGAGACCATGAGGCCCGCCAGGAGGACCCCCGGCACCGTGCCGGGCTCCACGGTCCTCATCGCGAGGTGGAACAGCCCCGCCAGCACGAGCGACAGCAGCGGGCCGACGAAGGCCAGCACGAACTCCCGGCCCGGGGTCTCGGCCTCCTTCTCGATCTCCGAGACACCGCCGAAGAACTGCAGCTGGATGCGGCGGACGGGGAGCTTGAAGCGGATGGCGGCGACCGTGTGGGCCAGCTCGTGGACGAGGACGGAGGCGTAGAAGGCGACGGCGAAGAAGAGGGAGACCAGATAGCGGGCGCCGCCCAGGTCGGGCAGCACACGGTCGAGCTGCCCGCCGAAGACCCAGGTGATCAGCGCGGCGACGAGGAACCAGCTCGGCGCCACGTAGACGGGCACGCCGAAGGGCCGCCCCATGAGGATGCCGCCGCCGGGCTCCTTGGGCCGCGGCCGGGGCGGCTCGCCCTTCGCGATGCCGGAGTGCGCGAGGGCGCGGTGCTCCTCGGCGGGGCCGGCGCCGGATCGGCCGGGGGCCGGGGTGCGGGCGCCGGAGGCCGGGCCGCCGGGGGTGTCCTCCCGGTCGTCCGGGTCCGCGGCGGCACGGGTGCGGGGCGCGTCGGCCGCGCCCTGCTCGTCGTCCCCGGCGGCCGGGCCGGCCGGGGTGGGCTCCCCGGGCTCGCCGCCCTGGCCGGCGGCGCGGGCGGCGCCGGCCGTGCCGGGCGCCCGCCGGGGGGCCGCCGGGCTGGGCCCGCCGCCGTCCGGGGTGCGGTCCGGGGCAGGGGCGGGCCGTCCGGCTGCGGGGTCCTCGGCGGGCCCGGTCGCCGGGGCCGTAGGATCCGCGGAGTGCTCGGCCGGCTCGTCGCTGCCGGACCGCGGCTGCCCGCTCCCGCCGCTCACGTCCACGGTGTCCCCTCGTTCGAAGCGTCTCCCGGGCCTGCCGGCCGGAAGGGTCTCTGCTCGATGGTATGCGGCCGTGGCGGCACGTTCCGCCCGGCACCCCTTGTGTGTGCCCCGTGGTGGCGCGGTCGACGCGGGCGGTGACGGGCTCGCTGTCGGTGGTGGGCCGTAAGGTCTGTCGGCATGGAGAACAGCATCGAGGAGGCGGCGGCCCCGCGGGACGGCGCAGGCGGGACGCCGCCGGCGGTCCCGCCGCAGCCGGCGCCCACGGCGGCTGCGCAGGCCGCCGCGGCGGTGACCGGCCCGTCGGCGTCCGCGGCCGCGGACGCCGCGCCGGAGCGGACGGCCCCGGCCCCGGCCCCGGCCCCGGCCCCGGCCTCGTTGTCTCCCTCGCGGGCCAGTGACTTCATGCAGTGTCCGCTGCTGTACCGGTTCCGGGTGATCGACCGGCTGCCGGAGAAGCCCAGCGAGGCGGCGACGCGGGGGACGCTGGTCCACGCCGTGCTGGAGCGGCTGTTCGACGCGCCCCCCGGGGAGCGGACCGCGCCGCGGGCCAAGGCGCTGATCCCGGCGCAGTGGGACCGGCTGCGGGAGAGCCGCCCCGAGGTGGCCGAACTCTTCGCCGACGACCCGGAGGGCGAGCGGCTCTCCCGCTGGCTCGCCGACGCGGAGCGGCTCGTGGAGCGCTGGTTCACGCTGGAGGACCCGACCCGGCTGGAGCCGGCCGAGCGGGAGCTGTTCGTGGAGACCGAGCTGGAGTCGGGGCTGCGGCTGCGCGGGATCATCGACCGGGTGGACGTGGCGCCGACCGGCGAGGTGCGGATCGTCGACTACAAGACGGGCAAGGCGCCGCGCCCCGAGTACGCGGAGGGCGCCCTGTTCCAGATGAAGTTCTACGCCTTGGTGGTGTGGCGGCTGAAGAACGTGATCCCGCGCCGGCTGCAGCTCGTCTACCTCGGCAGCGGTGACGTGCTGACGTACGACCCGGTCCGCGCCGATCTGGAGCGGGTGGAGCGCAGGCTGCACGCCCTGTGGGAGGCCATCAGGAGGGCCACGGAGACCGGTGACTGGCGGCCCCGGCCGACCAGGCTGTGCGGCTGGTGCGACCACCAGGCGCACTGCCCGGAGTTCGGCGGCACTCCCCCGCCCTATCCGCTGCCGGTGAGGGCGGCCGAGTCGGAGGCGGGGGCGCAGGGCAGAATGGGGCCGGACTAGCGAAGGAGTGTCACGTGGCCATCCGCGTCCTACTGGTCGACGACCAGCCCCTGCTGCGCACCGGTTTCCGGATGATCCTGGAGGCCGAGCAGGACATCGCGGTCGTCGGCGAGGCCGGTGACGGCCTGCAGGCCCTCGACCAGGTGCGCGCCCTGCAGCCGGACGTCGTGCTCATGGACATCCGGATGCCGCGGATGGACGGCGTGGAGGCCACCCGGCAGATCACCGGGCCGGGGCGGGACGGTCCGGCCAAGGTGCTGGTGCTGACCACGTTCGACCTGGACGAGTACGTGGTGGAGGCGCTGCGCGCGGGGGCGAGCGGCTTCCTGCTGAAGGACGCGCCCGCCGACGAGCTGGTGCAGGCGATCCGGGTGGTGGCGGCCGGCGAGGCCATGCTGGCGCCGAGCATCACCCGGCGGCTGCTGGACAAGTACGCCACGCACCTGCCCTCCGGCGAGGAGCCGGTGCCGGACACCCTGCACACCCTCACCGACCGCGAGGTGGAGGTGCTGAAGCTGGTGGCGCGCGGGCTGTCCAACGCGGAGATCGCGGCCGACCTGTTCGTCAGCGAGACGACCGTGAAGACCCATGTGGGGCACGTGCTGACCAAACTGGGCCTGCGGGACCGGGTGCAGGCCGCGGTGTACGCGTACGAGAGCGGCCTGGTGCGCCCCGGCACGCAGTAGAGCGTCCGGCGGGCGGTGCGGGGACGTACGGCACTGCGGGGCGCCCCTCCCGCGCGGAGCGGGGCGCCCTCGCCGTGACCGGACTCAGCTCTTGCTGAGCTCCCAGAACCGGAACACCGTCGAGGCGTCCAGGCAGTACTCCAGTCCGTAGACGCCGTCGCGGACGACCGCGTACTGCTTGGCCTGCCAGACCGGCAGGACGGGCAGTTCGGCGGCGACGATGTCCTGCAGCCGGCCGAAGTCGCCGCCGGTCGCGCCGCGGTCGCTCTGCGCGGCCGTGGCGGGGATGAGCGAACCGGTGATGGTGCGGTTGCTGTAGTTGTTGGCCAGCACGTTGCCCTTGCCGAAGAAGGGGGCCGTGAAGTTGTCGGCGTCCGGGTAGTCCGGCACCCAGCCCTTGACGTACACGCCGTACCTGCCTGCCGCGATGTCCTTCTCGTACCGGTCGAAGGGCACGGACTGCACATCGGCCTCGAACAGGCCGCTGGCGTTGAGCTGGCCGGCGATGGCCTTCAGCTCCTCGTCGGTGGCGGGGCCGTACCGGGACGGCGTGGACCACAGGGTGAGCTTCACCTTGCCGGTGATGCCGTCGGCGCGCAGCGCGGCGGCGGCCTTGGCACGGGAGGGCCGGGCGCCGTAGGTGTCGAAGAAGGCGGTGTTGTGGCCGGCGATGCCCGCCGGGACGATCGAGTACAGCGGGGTGGCCGTCCCCTCGTACACGTTCTTGATGAGGGCGTCGCGGTCGAGGAGGTAGGCCATCGCCTTGCGCACGCCCAGCTTGCCGGCCACCGGGTCCTTCATGTTGAAGACCAGGTGCTGGACTTCGGCGCTGGTGCCCTCGATGACGTCGACGCCGTCGCTGTCGTCCTGGTCGTCCAGGTCGGCGATGTCGGAGGCGGTCAGGCCGCGGTAGGCGATGTCGACGCCGCCGTCGAGGAGGGCCTGGCGCAGGGCGGTCCGGTCGCCGTGGAAGAACTTGAGGGTGACGCCGTGGTTCTTGACCTCGGCGGTCCCCTTGTAGTTGCCGTTGACCGAGAAGACCGCCTGGTCCTTGCCGAAGGAGTCCAGCTTGTAGGGGCCGGAGCCGACGGCCCGGTGGTCGGTGCGCAGGCCGTCCGCGTCGTACTGGCGGTGGTCCACGATGGAGCCGGCACCGGAGGCGATCTTGCTGGGGAAGGTGGCGTCGGGGACCTTCAGCCGGAAGACCACCGTCTTCGCGTCCGGTGTCTCGACCCTGTCGAGCATCGGGAATATGATCGCCGGGCCGGCGGGGTCGTTGATCCGCAGGATCCGGTCGAAGGAGAACTTCACGTCCTCGGAGGTGAGGGCGTCGCCGTTGCTGAACTTCAGGCCGTCCTTGAGCTCGCACTTGTAGACCATGGCCCGGGTGTCGGTGAAGCCGCACTGCTTCGCCAGGTCGGGCTCGGGTTCGGTGGCGCCCTTGGGGAAGCTCAGCAACGACTGGAAGACGTTGTTGAACAACAGCCAGGAGCCGGGGTCGTAGCCGGAGGCCGGGTCCGTGGCGAGGACGTCGTCGGACATCCCCATCACCACGGAGGAGCCGGTGCCCCCGGAATCACCGGTCTCCGAGCCGCAGCCGGTCAACAGGCCGGAGGCCAGCCCCGCCACGATGGGCAGGACTGGCCACTGGTTGCGCATGTTCACTTGAAATGTGCCTTGTCGTCGGTTCGTCACCCCGGGGCCTCCGTCCTGGCCCCCGGGCCCCGGGGCAGCCGTCCCTGGCTCCCCGGGGTGAAGAGAGCCGTCAGCCGCTCACACCGCGGCCGAGCTCCCACAGCTGGAGCGTCGAGGAGGAGTTCAGCGCGTAGGAGACACCCGTGATGTCGTCCCGCGCGGCGACGTACTGCTTGCCCTGCCACAGCGGGAGCACCGGGACGTCCTCGGCGACGATGTCCTGGATCTCGGTCAGGCTCTTGGCGGCGCCGAGCCGGTCGGCCTCGCGGCGCGACTGCGGGATCAGCGAGCGCTGGATGGTGTTGTTGTCGTACGGCGAGCCGAGGAAGTTGTCCTTGTCGAGGAACGGCGCGAGGAAGTTGTCGGCGTCCGGGAAGTCGGGGAACCAGCCCATGCCGTAGACGTCGTACTCGCCCTTCCGCTCGGCGGGACGGAAGGTGGCCCAGGGGTGGCCCTCGATGGAGGCGTCGAACAGACCGCTGTCGTTCAGCTGCTTCTGCAGGACCTGGAACTCCTGCTTGGTGGCCGAACCGTAGTGGTCGGTGGTGTAGTGCAGGGTCAGCTTCACCGGCGTGGTGATGCCGGCCTTGACGAGCAGGTCCTTGGCCTTGTCGACGCTGGGGTTGCCGTACTTGTTGAAGAACGAGTTGGAGTGGCCGGTGACGGTGGCCGGGACCATCGAGTACAGCGGCTCGGCCTGGGTGCCGTAGACCTTGGAGACCAGCTCACCGCGGTTGACGAGCTGGGCCATGGCCTGGCGTACGGCCTTGGACTTCACGCTGCCGGCGTCGGTGTTGAAGGCCAGGTAGCGGATCTCGAGGCCCGGCATGTCGACCAGGTCGGCGTGCTCGGCGCTGCCGGCGTCCAGCTTCTGGATCTGCGCGGGCGACATGGTGCGGCTCATGACGTCGATGTCGCCCTTGGCGATCGCGGCGCCCATGGCGTCGGCGTCGCCGTAGGAACGCAGGACCACCTTGTCGTTGTTCACCTTCACGCTGCCCTTGTAGGACGGGTTCTTGGTGAACGTGGCGCTGACGATCGCGTGGTTCTTGACCTCGGCCTTGAAGGTGTAGGGGCCGGAGCCGTCGACCTCGAAGCCGGCGCGCAGCCTGTCCTTGTCGTAGTCCTTCGGGTTGACGATGCCCGCGACCGGGGTGGACAGCTTGAACGGGAAGGTGGCGTCGGCCGTCTTCAGGTGGAAGATGACCTCGCGGTCGCCCTGCGTCTCGATGGTGTCGATGGTGTTCAGCAGGGCGGCGACGCCGCTGTCGGCCTTGATCCGCAGCGCCCGCTCGATGGAGTACTTGACGTCCTGGGCGGTCACCCGGTCGCCGTTGGCGAATTTCAGCCCCTGCCGCAGCTTGCAGGCGTAGCGCTCGCTGCCGCTGTCGGTGAAGGCGCAGCTCTCGGCGGCCTCCGGGGCGGGTTCGCCCTCGCCCTTGGGCTGCGCCATCAGGGTCTGCACGGTCTGGCGCAGGATGTTCCAGGTGCCGACGTCGTAGGCGTAGGCCGGGTCGAGCGGTGCCGGGGCCTCCTGGGTGGCCGTGAACTGGTCGGTGGTACCGACGACGATGGCGTCACCGCTCTTGCTCCCGCTGTCGGTTCCGCCGCACGCGGCGAGAACCGGGGTGAGCAGGCCGGCCAGCGCCGGCAGCACCAAAGTCTTGCGGTTCATGGCGGGAGTTTCTCCAGAGCTGTTCGGGTCCGTGTACCCGGCATGCAGGGGTGGTGCGGCGGATCACGGGGGTTCTCGGCGATGTTCTCGCCTTGAGATTAGTCCGCGCTCGCAGCCGGGTTCACGGCCGCGTGAGTTGACCGGCCATCACGCTGGGGAACCGGTCGAGGACGCACCGAAAACCCGACAGCGGCAGGATTAGTGCAGCATCTCACCAATCGGGACACAAGGACCCGCCGGATCACCCCGATCGGCGCCCGCAAGCACACGCGGCCACCGTTGTCGAGCGGCCCCGGCGTGGTGAACGTCACACGGTCAACTGTGTGGCCAGTCAGCGGAATTCAGCCGTACCGTCCGCCCGGAATTCCACTCGGGGTGTACTTCCCCGGGGAATATGTCCAGCCCCCCAATGGGCTTCGCACGCTGGGTGAACGCCTAGCGCATTTCCGTCATCAGAGCCTGCAGAAATGCCAGGTCGACCTCTTCCAGGGACGAGACGACGGTCCGTCCGGCGGCCGGCCCGATCGGCGCGACGGACGGTACGGCGACCACGCGGCAGCCCGCGGCCTCCGCGGCGGCGACCCCGGTCACGGTGTCCTCGATCACGGCGCACCGGGCGGGGTGCGCGCCGAGCCCCGCGGCGGCCAGCAGATACGGGTCCGGGAAGGGCTTGGTGCGGGAGACCTCGTCCCCGGCGATGGAGAGGTCGAAGTGGTGCGGGCCCAGCACGGACAGGACGCGGTCGATGATGCGCCGGTGCGAGGCGGAGACCAGAGCCGTGGGCAGGCCGTGCAGGCGCAGCTCCGCGAGCAGCCGGGCGGCGCCGGGCATCAGCGGCAGTCCGCCGTCGATCCGCTCCTCGAAGGCCTCGTTGAGCAGCACCGTGAGTTCGGCGAGGGTGATGTCGGCGCCGGTGGCCTCGATGAGGAAGCCGGCGCTGCGGGTCATGGGGCCGCCGACCACGACGTGCCGCCAGGAGTCGTCGAGGGTGTGGCCGAGGGAGGCGAAGACCTCCACCTCGACGTCCCACCAGAAGCCCTCGGTGTCCACCAGGGTGCCGTCCATGTCGAGGAGCACCGCCTGCAGGGCGGAGCCTTCGGCTGTTCGGGTTCCGAGCGCGGGGACCGTGCTGGTCATCCGGGCGCACCTCCTTGAGGGACGACCAGGCCGGTTCCCGGGCGGGGAACCGGCCTGCAGTGGACCGACCAGTGTACGACGCCGCCGGACGGAACGCCTCGTGCACCACTCGGCTCGGGCGGCGGACCCTCGGACACGCCCCGTCCCACCGGCCGGGTCCGCCGGCGCGCCCGGCCCGAGCGGGCGGGCGCCGGCACGGCAGGGGGCCGCCTGTCCTGGGGCCGCCTGTCCTGGGGCCGCCTGTCCTGGGGGCGCCCCGCTCCCCGCGCGACCGCAGGCGCCCGCGGCGGCAGGGACCGGCCGCCGGGCTCCCGCCGGGAGCCCGGCGGGGTCAGCGGGCGTTGAAGTACTTCGCCTCCGGGTGGTGGATCACGATCGCGTCGGTGGACTGCTCGGGGTGGAGCTGGAACTCCTCGGACAGGCGGACGCCGATCCGCTCCGGCTCCAGCAGCTCGGCGATCTTCGCGCGGTCCTCCAGGTCCGGGCAGGCGCCGTAGCCGAGGGAGAAGCGGGCGCCCCGGTACTTCAGGGCGAACATGTCCTCGATGTCGGCCGGGTCCTCGCCGCCGAAACCGAGTTCGGCGCGGACGCGGGCGTGCCAGTACTCCGCGAGGGCCTCCGCCAGCTGGACGGACAGGCCGTGCAGTTCCAGGTAGTCGCGGTAGGCGTCGGAGGCGAAGAGCCTGGCCGTCTCCTCGCCGATGCGCGAGCCGACGGTGACGACCTGGAAGCCGACGACGTCCGTCTCCCCCGACTCCTCCGGGCGGAAGAAGTCGGCCAGGCACAGGCGCCGGCCACGGCGCTGGCGCGGGAAGGTGAACCGGGTGCGCTCGTTGCCCGCCTCGTCCAGGACGATCAGGTCGTCGTCCTTGGACACACAGGGGAAGTAGCCGTAGACCACGGCCGCTTCCAGCAGGTTCTCCGTCTGGAGCCGGTCGAGCAGGCCGCGCAGCCGCGGACGGCCCTCGGTCTCGACCAGTTCCTCGTACGTCGGCCCCTCGCCGGTGCGGGCCTGCCTCAGCCCCCACTGGCCCTTGAACAGCGCGCCCTCGTCCAGCCAGCTGGCGTACTCCTTGAGCTGGATGCCCTTGACGACCCGGGTGCCCCAGAACGGCGGGGCGGGCACGGGGTTGTCGGTGGCGACGTCGGAGCGGACGTGCCCTTCCTCCGGGCGCTCCTCGACCTCCACGGCGGCGGCCGTGCGGACCCGGCGCTGCCGCAGCTCGGGCAGCTTCGCGCCGGGCACGCCCCGCTTCACGCCGATCAGCGCGTCCATCAGGCGCAGGCCCTCGAAGGCGTCGCGGGCGTAGCGGACCTCGCCCTCGTAGATCTCGTGCAGGTCCTGCTCGACGTAGGCGCGGGTCAGGGCGGCGCCGCCGAGGATGACCGGGAAGCGGGCCGCGAGGCCGCGCTGGTTGAGCTCCTCCAGGTTCTCCTTCATGATCACCGTGGACTTGACCAGGAGCCCGGACATGCCGATCACGTCGGCCCGGTGCTCCTCGGCCGCCTCCAGGATCGCGGAGACCGGCTGCTTGATGCCCAGGTTGACGACGTTGTAGCCGTTGTTGGACAGGATGATGTCGACCAGGTTCTTGCCGATGTCGTGCACGTCGCCGCGGACGGTGGCGAGCACGATGGTGCCCTTGCCCTCGGCGTCGGACTTCTCCATGTGCGGTTCGAGGTAGGCGACGGCGGCCTTCATGACCTCGGCGGACTGCAGCACGAACGGCAGCTGCATCTGGCCGGATCCGAACAGTTCGCCGACGACCTTCATGCCGTCCAGCAGGGTCTCGTTGACGATGTCCAGCGCCGGGCGGCTCTCCAGGGCCTCGTCCAGGTCCTGCTCCAGGCCGTTGCGCTCGCCGTCGATGATCCGGCGCTTGAGCCGCTCCTCCAGGGGCAGCGCGGCCAGTTCCTCGGCCTTGCCGGCCTTCAGGGACTTGGCGGTGGCGCCCTCGAACAGCTGCATGAGCTTCTGCAGGGGGTCGTAGCCCTCGGCGCGGCGGTCGTAGATGAGGTCGAGGGCCGTGCGGACCTCTTCCTCGCTGAAGCGGGCGATCGGCAGGATCTTGCTCGCGTGCACGATCGCCGAGTCCAGGCCCGCCTTGACGCACTCGTCCAGGAAGACGGAGTTCAGCAGGATGCGGGCGGCCGGGTTGAGGCCGAAGGAGATGTTCGACAGGCCCAGCGTGGTCTGCACGGCCGGGTGCCGCTTCTTCAGCTCCCGGATCGCCTCGATGGTGGCGACGCCGTCCTTGCGGGACTCCTCCTGACCGGTGCAGATGGTGAAGGTCAGGGTGTCGATGAGGATGTCCTCCTCGCGGATGCCCCAGTTCCCGGTCAGGTCGGCGATCAGCCGTTCGGCGATCTCGACCTTCTTCTCCGGGGTGCGGGCCTGGCCCTCCTCGTCGATGGTGAGCGCGATCAGGGCCGCGCCGTGTTCCCGCGCCAGCCGGGCGACCTTCGCGAACCGGGAGTCGGGGCCGTCGCCGTCCTCGTAGTTCACGGAGTTGATCACCGCGCGGCCGCCGAGCCGCTCCAGGCCCGCGCGGATGACGTCGACCTCGGTGGAGTCCAGGACGATCGGCAGGGTGGAGGCGGTGGCGAAGCGGCCGGCGAGTTCCTCCATGTCGGCGACGCCGTCCCGGCCGACGTAGTCCACGCACAGGTCGAGCATGTGCGCGCCCTCGCGGATCTGCTCGCGGGCCATCTCCACGCAGTCGTCCCAGCGGCCCTCCAGCATGGCCTCGCGGAACTTCTTGGAGCCGTTGGCGTTGGTGCGCTCGCCGATGGCCAGGTAGGAGGTGTCCTGGCGGAACGGCACCGACTGGTAGAGGGAGGCGGCGCCCGGCTCGGGGCGCGGGTCGCGGGCGGTCGGGGCGAGCCCCTGGACGCGCTCCACGACCTGGCGCAGGTGCTCGGGGGTGGTGCCGCAGCAGCCGCCGACGAGCGAGAGGCCGTACTCGCGGACGAAGGTCTCCTGGGCGTCGGCCAGTTCCGGCGCGCTCAGCGGGTAGTGGGCGCCGTCCTTGCCCAGGACGGGCAGGCCCGCGTTGGGCATGCAGGACAGCGGGACGCGCGCGTGGCGGGACAGGTAGCGCAGGTGCTCGCTCATCTCGGCCGGGCCGGTGGCGCAGTTCAGCCCGATCATGTCGATGCCGAGCGGTTCCAGCGCGGTCAGGGCCGCGCCGATCTCGGAGCCGAGGAGCATGGTGCCGGTGGTCTCCACGGTCACGGAGACGATCACCGGCAGGTCGAGGCCGAGCGCCTCCAGGGCGCGCCGGGCGCCGAGGACGGCGGCCTTGGTCTGCAGCAGGTCCTGGGTGGTCTCCACCAGCAGGGCGTCGGCGCCGCCGGTGACCAGGCCCTCGGCGTTGCGCTGGTAGGCGTCGCGCAGGGTGGTGTACGGGGCGTGGCCGAGGGTGGGCAGCTTGGTGCCGGGGCCCATGGAACCGAGCACCCAGCGCACGCGGCCGTCCCGCGCGGTGAAGTCGTCGGCGGCCTCGCGGGCCACGCGGGCGCCGGCCTCGGACAGCTCGTACACCCGGCCGGAGATGTCGTACTCGCCGAGGGCGGAGTGGTTGGCCCCGAAGGTGTTCGTCTCGACGCAGTCGACGCCCACGGAGAAGTACGCCTCGTGGACGGAGCGGACGATGTCGGGGCGGGTGATGTTGAGGATCTCGTTGCAGCCCTCGAGCTGCTGGAAGTCGTCGAGGGTCGGCTCCTGGGCCTGGAGCATGGTGCCCATGGCTCCGTCGGCGACCACGACGCGCGTGGCCAGTGCCTCTCGGAGCGCGGACGCACGGGCCCGGCTGTCGGCGGAAGGGGACGAGGGCAACGAGGCCATGAAGGGGCTCCCTGGGGTGCGACGGCTGTCGGCTATGCGGTTTCCCCGGCAGGCGGGATGCCGCACGGCGTCAGAGTAACCGGGAGTCGGCTTGGATGGGCAGCGGCGTCCACGAGACGGACGCGCACCCACCGGGGCGACGCCCCGGTGGCGTGAGATGTAACAGGTGTCGTCCGACCATTGGCGGGAGGCCGACAGGGACCGGTAGTGTTCGACATTGCCGAACGGCGGTTGTGACGCCCCGGCAGTCGAAGGGACGGAGGCAGGACGGCGATGGCACGGAACATCCAGTCGCTCGAACGGGCGGCCGCGATGCTGCGGCTGCTCGCGGGCGGCGAGCGGCGGCTCGGCCTGTCGGACATCGCCTCGTCGCTGGGCCTCGCCAAGGGCACCGCCCACGGCATCCTGCGCACCCTCCAGCAGGAGGGGTTCGTGGAGCAGGACGACGCCTCCGGGCGCTACCAGCTCGGCGCCGAGCTGCTGCGCCTGGGCACCACCTACCTCGACGTGCACGAGCTGCGGGCGCGGGCGCTGGTGTGGACGGACGACCTGGCCCGCTCCAGCGGGGAGAGCGTGTACCTGGGCGTCCTGCACCAGCAGGGCGTGCTGATCGTGCACCACGTCTTCCGGCCCGACGACAGCCGGCAGGTGCTGGAGATCGGGGCCATGCAGCCGCTGCACTCCACGGCACTGGGCAAGGTGCTGTCGGCGTACGACCCGGTGGCGCACAGCGAGGCGCTGGAGAGCGACCGCAAGCCCTTCACCGACCGCACGGTGTGCGACCCGGCCGACTTCGAGCACATCCTCGACCTCACGCGCGCGCGGGGGTACGCGGCCGACGTGGAGGAGACCTGGGAGGGCGTGGCGTCGATCGCCGCGCCCATCCACGACCGCCGCCGCATGCCCGTGGGCGCGGTCGGCATCACCGGGGCCGTGGAGCGGCTGCGGCGGGACGGCGAGCTGCGCCCGGAGCTGATCGCGGCGGTGCGGGACTGCGCCCGCGCGGTCTCCCGGGACCTCGGCGCCGGGCGGTTCTGAACGGCGGCGCCCGCCACGGCGGGTCGGACCGGGAAGGCCCGGGCGGACGCACCGGCGGCACGGGGAGCGGCCGGGACGCCAGGCGGCGTTCCGGCCGTCGGCCTACTCTGAAATGGACAAACAGGGGCAGATTTTACGTCCGCAGACGAAGGTCGCCAACCAGCGGCGATCAATAACGATCCCGCTTTCGACAACAGAACTCTTGACGCACGCGTAACGCCGAAGCAAGACTCCGTCCATCGGTCGGCATTGTCGAACACCTACCGGCAATACGCGCTAGAGTGTGACAACGCCAGGGCCGGCATCGCTCTCACCCCCCGAGGGCGCCAGCACCCCCGGCGGGAACCGGGGTCCGGCTGCCCCTGGACGAAGGACAAAGGAGTCGCGGGTGTCCAGCTCCGACATCTTCACCGGCGAGACCATCGGTACCGCCATACTCATCCTGCTCGGCGGAGGCGTCTGCGCAGCCGTCACGCTGAAGGCCTCCAAGGCCCGGAACGCCGGCTGGCTCGCCATCACCTTCGGGTGGGGCTTCGCCGTTCTGACGGCCGTCTACGTCTCCGGACCGCTGTCCGGCGCCCACCTCAACCCGGCCGTCACCGTCGCCCTGGCCGTCAAGGACGGCGACTGGACGAACGTGCCGGTCTACTTCGCCGGCCAGCTGCTCGGCGCGATGATCGGCGCGGCACTGGTGTGGGCCGCCTACTACGGCCAGTTCCACGCGCACCTGACCGACAAGGAGATCGTCGGCGGTCCGGGCGCGCAGGCCACCTCGGCCAAGGCCGTCGAGGCCCAGGAGAAGGGCGCCGGCCCGGTCCTCGGCGTCTTCTCCACCGGTCCGGAGATCCGGAACGTCGCGCAGAACCTCGCCACGGAGATCATCGGCACCGTCGTGCTGATCCTCGCGGTCCTCACCCAGGGCCTGAACGACAAGGGCAACGGCCTCGGCGTCCTCGGCGGGCTGGTCACCGCGCTCGTGGTGGTGTCGATCGGCCTGTCGCTCGGCGGTCCGACGGGCTACGCGATCAACCCCGCCCGCGACCTGGGCCCGCGCATCGTGCACGCGCTGCTGCCGCTGCCCAACAAGGGCGGTTCCGACTGGAGCTACGCCTGGATCCCGGTGGTCGGCCCGCTGCTCGGCGGCGTGATCGCCGCAGGCATCTACAACGTCGCCTTCGCCTGACGCGCTCGGTGGCACGCGCCGCAGAGCGCCGTACGCACAGCCCCCACCACGGATCTTCCAGGAGCACACAGTGACCGACGCCCACACCGCAGGCCCGTTCATCGCCGCCATCGACCAGGGCACGACCTCCTCGCGCTGCATCGTCTTCGACCGGGACGGCCGGATCGTCGCCGTCGACCAGAAGGAGCACGAGCAGATCTTCCCGAAGCCGGGCTGGGTCGAGCACGACGCCAACGAGATCTGGACCAACGTCCAGGAGGTCGTCGCCGGAGCCGTCGACAAGGCCGGCATCACCCGGGACGACATCAAGGCCATCGGCATCACCAACCAGCGCGAGACCACCGTGCTGTGGGACAAGAACACCGGTGAGCCCGTCCACCACGCCATCGTCTGGCAGGACACCCGCACCGACGCCCTCTGCAGAGAGCTGGGCCGCAACGTCGGCCAGGACCGCTTCCGCCGGGAGACGGGCCTGCCGCTCGCGTCCTACTTCGCCGGGCCCAAGGCCCGCTGGCTGCTCGACAACGTCGAGGGCCTGAAGGAGCGCGCCGAGGCCGGCGACATCCTGTTCGGCACCATGGACAGCTGGGTCATCTGGAACCTGACCGGCGGCGTCGACGGCGGACGCCACGTCACCGACGTCACCAACGCCTCCCGCACGCTGCTGATGAACCTGCACACGATGCAGTGGGACGACAAGATCTGCGAGTCGATCGGCGTCCCGAAGCAGATCCTCCCCGAGATCCGCTCCTCCGCCGAGGTCTACGGCGAGATCAAGGGCGGCACGCTCGGCGAGCTGCTCGGCGGCATCCCGGTCGCCTCCGCGCTCGGCGACCAGCAGGCGGCCCTGTTCGGCCAGACCTGCTTCTCCGAGGGCGAGACCAAGTCGACCTACGGCACCGGCACCTTCATGGTGATGAACACCGGCCAGAAGATCATCAACTCCTACGCCGGTCTGCTCACCACCGTGGGCTACAAGATCGGCGACCAGCCGACGGTGTACGCCCTGGAGGGCTCGATCGCCGTCACCGGCTCGCTGGTGCAGTGGATGCGCGACCAGATGGGCCTGATCTCCACCGCCGCCGAGATCGAGACGCTCGCGCTGTCGGTGGAGGACAACGGCGGCGCCTACTTCGTGCCGGCCTTCTCCGGTCTGTTCGCCCCGCACTGGCGCTCCGACGCCCGCGGTGTGATCGCTGGCCTGACCCGGTACGTCACCAAGGCGCACCTCGCCCGCGCCGTCCTGGAGGCCACCGCCTGGCAGACGCGGGAGATCGCCGACGCCATGGTCAAGGACTCCGGCGACGAGCTGGTGACCCTCAAGGTCGACGGCGGCATGACCGCCAACAACCTGCTGATGCAGACCCTCGCCGACGTCCTCGACGCGCCGGTGGTGCGCCCGATGGTCGCGGAGACCACCTGCCTCGGCGCCGCCTACGCCGCCGGTCTCGCCGTCGGCTTCTGGAACAGCACCGACGACCTGCGCGCCAACTGGCGCCGGGCCGCCGAGTGGACACCCCGCATGGACGCGGAGACCCGCGCCCGTGAGTACAAGAACTGGCTCAAGGCCGTCGAGCGGTCCATGGGCTGGCTCGAAGACGAGAGCTGAGCGGTTCCCCCGGCTCAGACACTCTGACGAGGAGTAAGTACCCGACATGACCAGTCAGTCCACCCTGCAGACCCTGCCTGCCCTGGGGACGCACCCGGCCTCCGGCTCCAACCCGAGCCGGGCCGAGACCAGGGAGCAGCTCTCCAAGGCGTCGTACGACCTTCTTGTGATCGGCGGCGGCATCCTGGGCATCTCCACCGCCTGGCACGCCGCGCAGTCCGGGCTCAGGGTGGCGCTGGTCGACGCCGGCGACTTCGCCGGCGCCACCTCCTCCGCCTCCTCCAAGCTGCTCCACGGAGGTCTGCGCTACCTGCAGACCGGCGCGGTGAAGCTGGTGGCGGAGAACCACTTCGAGCGCCGCGCGGTCTCCCGCCAGGTGGCCCCCCACCTGGCGAACCCGCTCACCTTCTACCTCCCCGTGTACAAGGGCGGCCCGCACGGCGCGGCGAAGCTCGGGGCGGGCGTCTTCGCCTACTCCGCGCTCTCCGCGTTCGGCGACGGCGTGGGCCACCTGCTCTCCCCCGCCAGGGCGGCGCAGGACGTGCCCGAGCTGCGCACCGAGAACCTCAAGGCCGTGGCCGTGTACGGCGACGACCAGATGAACGACGCGCGCATGGCGCTGATGACGGTCCGCGCGGCCGTCGAGTCGGGCGCGGTCGTGCTCAACCACGCCGAGGTCACCGGGCTGCGCTTCACCCGCGGCCGGGTCACCGGCGCCGAGCTCAGGGACCGCATCTCGGGCGAGGAGTTCGGCGTCGACGCCCGGCTGGTGCTGAACGCGACCGGCCCCTGGGTCGACCACCTGCGCAGGATGGAGGACCCGAACGCGGCGCCCTCCATCCGCCTGTCCAAGGGCGCGCACCTGGTGCTCAGGCGCACCTCGCCGTGGAAGGCCGCGCTCGCCACCCCGATCGACAAGTACCGCATCACCTTCGCCCTCCCGTGGGAGGACATGCTGCTGCTCGGCACCACCGACGAGGAGTACGAGGGCGACCCGGCGGACGTGTCCGTCACCGAGAAGGACATAGCCCAGATCCTGGACGAGGCCGCGTTCTCCGTCCGGGACCAGCAGCTCCGGCGGGACCTCATCACCTACGCGTTCGCCGGGCTGCGGGTGCTGCCGGGCGGCCCCGGCGACACCGCCAAGGCCAAGCGCGAGACCGTGGTGACGGAGGGCAGGGGCGGCATGCTGTCCGTCGCGGGCGGCAAGTGGACGACGTTCCGCCACATCGGCCGCACGGTCATGAAGAAGCTGGAGTCGCTGCCGGGCCACCCGCTGGGCGACGACTTCGAGCCGGTCTCCTCGCTGCCGAAGAAGCTGCCGCTGCCCGGTGTCGCCAACCCGCGCGCGGTCGCGCACCGTCTGCTGGTGGACCACCCGGCGCCGGGTCCGCGCATGGCCGCCGACACCGCCAGGCACCTGGCCACCCACTACGGCTCGCTGGCCTTCGACATCGCCCGCCTGGCGAACGAGAACCCGGAGCTGGGCGAGCGCGTCCACCCGGACGCCCCGGAGATCTGGGCGCAGGTCGTGTGGGCTCGTGACCACGAGTGGGCCGAGACGGCGGACGACGTCCTGCGCCGCCGCACCACCCTGACCATCCGCGGCCTGGCCACGGACGAGATCCGCGCGAAGGTCCAGGACCTGCTCGACGGGAAGTAGCCCGTGCCGGACCGGGGCGGCCCCCTGCCCGGGGGCCGCCCCGTCCGCCGCCGCCCCGTCCGCCGCCGGCCCGCCACCCGGTCCCGGCCCCGCCACCTGGGGGTGTTCCGGGCCGGGGAACGGGGCAGTGATCCGTTCACTCCCCCGTGCAAGGGGGCTGCGGGCGCCCCCGCCGGACACCGTAAGGTTGGTGGGTCAAGCGAGGGCACGTCGGAAGGAGGCACTGGGTGATCGAGCTGGAGGGGGTTCCCGAGCTGATCGACCCAGTCATGGTGGCCGCGTTCGAGGGCTGGAACGATGCCGGTGACGCCGCCTCCACGGCGGTCGCGCACCTCGAACGCGAGTGGAAGGGCGAGGTGTTCGCGGCGCTGGACGCCGAGGACTACTACGACTTCCAGGTGAACCGTCCCACGGTGTTCATGGACGGCGGCGTACGCAAGATCACCTGGCCCACGACCCGGCTGTCGGTGGTCCGCGTCGGCGGTGACAAGCCGCGCGACCTGGTGCTCGTCCGCGGCATCGAACCGTCCATGCGATGGCGCTCGTTCTGCAACGAACTGCTCGGCTTCGCGCACGAGCTGGGCGTGGAGCTGGTGGTCGTCCTCGGCGCCCTGCTCGGCGACACCCCGCACACGCGCCCGGTGCCGGTCAGCGGGGTCACCTCCGACCCGGACCTGGCCCGCCGCATGGACCTGGAGGAGACCAAGTACGAGGGCCCGACGGGCATCGTCGGCGTCCTGCAGGAGGCGTGCACCCACGCCGGCGTCCCGGCGGTGTCGCTGTGGGCGGCCGTACCGCACTACGTCTCCCAGCCTCCCAACCCGAAAGCCACCCTGGCGCTGCTCAACCGCCTGGAGGACCTGCTGGACCTGCGCATCCCGCTGGGCGAGCTGCCCGAGGACGCGCGGGCCTGGCAGGTGGGGGTGGACCAGCTGGCCGCCGAGGACAGCGAGGTCGCCGAGTACGTCCAGACGCTGGAGGAGGCGCGGGACACCGCCGAGCTGCCGGAGGCCTCCGGCGAGGCGATCGCCCGCGAGTTCGAGCGGTACCTGCGGCGCCGGGACGTGGGCCCTCCGGGCGGGAAGCCGCGGCCGCCCGCCTCCGGCGGCGGCCCCAAGGAGGACGACGAGGACGGTCCGGAGGCCTGAGGGCGGTCCGGAGGTTCGAGGGCGCGACGGCGTCACGGCACGGTGAAGGGGCGGTTCCCGCGCGGGAACCGCCCCTTCACCGTGGTCCGGGCGCGCCGAGCCGGGTCCGGTCGGCGCTCACCGCGGGGCGTCCGCCCGCGCGGTGCTCAGAGGGCCACCCCCAGCAGCGCGTCCACCGCCCGCGTGACCAGGCCCGGTGCTCCGGTGTCGGTGCCGCCCTCCCGCTCCTGCCGGGCCGCCCAGCGGTCGACGGCGGCGAGTGCGGCGGGCGCGTCGAGGTCGTCCGCCAGGGCCTCGCGGATCTCCTCCACCGTTGCGTCGGCGGACGGGCCGTCGGGCCGGGAGACGGCGGAGCGCCAGCGGCCCAGACGGGTCTGGGCGTCCCGGAGGACCTGGTCGGTCCACTCCCAGTCGGCGCGGTAGTGGTGGGCCAGCAGCGCCAGGCGAATGGCGGCGGGGTCGACGCCGTCGCGGCGCAGCCGCGAGACGAACACCAGGTTGCCCTTGGACTTGGACATCTTCTCGCCGTTCAGGGCGACCATTCCGGCGTGCACGTACGCCTTGGCCATGGGGTACTCCCCGGTGAGCACCTGGGCGTGCGAGGCGCCCATCTCGTGGTGCGGGAAGGCGAGGTCGGAGCCGCCGCCCTGCACGTCGAAGCCCATGCCGAGGTGGTCCAGGGCGATGGCCACGCACTCGATGTGCCAGCCGGGCCGGCCGCGGCCGAGGGAACCGCCGTCCCAGCTGGGCTCGCCCTCGCGGGCGGCCATCCACAGCATCGGGTCCAGCGGGTTCTTCTTGCCGGGGCGGTCCGGGTCGCCGCCGCGCTCGGCGGACAGCAGCCGCATGGCGGCCGCGTCCAGGCGCGAGACCTCGCCGAAGTGCGGGTCGGACTCCACGGAGAAGTAGACGTCGCCCTCCAGCTCGTAGGCCGCGCCGAGTTCGCGCAGCCGCTCCACGAGCGGCACGATGCCGGGTATCGCCTCGACGGCGCCTATGTAGTGCTGCGGCGGCAGCATCCGCAGGGCGGTCATGTCCTCGCGGAAGAGGGCCGTCTCCTTCTCGGCGAGGGCGGCCCAGTCGACGCCGTCCCGGGCCGCGCGCTCCAGCAGCGGATCGTCGACGTCGGTGACGTTCTGGACGTAGTGGACCTGCCGCTTGGTGTCGAGCCACACGCGCTGGACGAGGTCGAACGCGTTGTAGGTCGCCGCGTGACCCATGTGGGTCGCGTCGTACGGGGTGATGCCGCAGACGTAGATACGGGCGACGGGACCGGGGTCGAGGGTGACGAAGCCGCCGGTCGCGGTGTCGTGGATCCTCAGGTCGCGGCCCTGACCAGGCAGGGCGGGGACCTCGGAAGCGGGCCAGGCATGCATGGTCATGAGCCTAACCGGCGCCGGGCCGCCCGTACGAACGGGATCGCGCCGGACGGCCGGTCCGGCGCCGTCGGACGGGGCGGCCCGGTGTGCTCAGACCGGCGGCCAGGGGATGGCCGGCCATTCCCCGCTCGGCTCCGGATGCGTGCCGGAGGTGAGCAGCGCGTCGACCCGCGCGCGCGTGGCGTCGATCTCGGCCGGGGTGATCAGGCCGCCCAGCCGCTCGCCCAGCGCCCCGTCCAGGGCGTCCCGCAGTCCCTTCAGGACGTCGAGGGCCTCCGGGGTGAGGGGTTCGCCCGCCCAGCCCCACAGCAGCGTGCGCAGCTTGTTCTCGACGTTGAAGGTGACGCCGTGGTCGATGCCGTAGAGCCGGCCGTCCGCGGTGGGCAGCAGGTGGCCGCCCTTGCGGTCGGCGTTGTTGATCACCGCGTCGAGGACGGCGAGGCGGCGCAGCCGCTCGTCGTCGGCGTGCACGAGCAGCGCGGTGCGTCCCTCGCCGACCTCGGCGAAGCCGATCGCCTTCCAGCCGGGCTCCGGTTCCTCGCCGTCGACCAGGGCGAGCAGCTCCGCCTCGGCATGGACGTCGATCCACAGCTGGCACATGCCCTCGCCGTACGGGCCGTCGCGCAGCACGGTCGGCGGCACCAGCCCCCAGCCGGTGGCCTCGGAGACCTCGTAGGCGGCCACCTCGCGGCCCGCGAGGGTGCCGTCGGGGAAGTCCCACAGGGGGCGCTCCCCGGCCACCGGCTTGTACACGCAGGGGGCCTGCCGGCCCTCGTGGGAGACCGTGCAGAACAGCGCCGCGTTGGACGCCTCGCGGATGCGGCCGCGCACGGTCAGCTCACCTCGCGCGAGCAGCCCGCCGAGGGCGGCGCCGTCCCCCGCGCCGTCCCCCGCGCCGGCGGCCGTCAGGCTCCGCGGCGGTATCCGTTCTGGCGCGGACATACGTGTCCTTCCGGATCGAGCGGGAGGCTGCACAGCGGGCACGGCGGCCGCCCGGCGTTGACGATGTCGAGGGCCCGCTTGGCGAAGGCCCGGGCCTGCGCGCCGGTCAGCCGGACGCGCAGCATCGGGGGGCCGTTCTCCTCGTCCTGGAGCAGCCGCTCCTCGGCCTCGGCGAGGTCCTCCTCGGTGTCGGCGTCCAGCTCCACCAGCGCCTGCGCCTCGACGATCATGCGCTGCTCCTCGCCGTCCCAGGCCAGCGCCATGGTGCCGACGCGGAACTCCTCCTCGATGGGCGTCTCCAGCGGGGCGGTGTCGGCGATCTCCGAGGGCGCCACGGCGGGGACGGCGGCGCTGCCGCCGCTACGCCGCACGACCTCGTCGAGCAGTTCTTCCATGCGCTCGGCGAGCGCGGCGACCTGGGTCTTCTCCAGGACCACGCTGGTCACCCGGGAGCCTGCGGTGGCCTGGAGGAAGAACGTACGGCGTCCGGGCAGTCCGACCGTGCCGGCCACGAAGCGGTCCGGCTGGTCGTAGAGGAACACCTGACGGGACACGTCCTGTCTCCATTGGTTCGTGAGTTTCAGCGGTGCGGGCCGTACGGACAAGCGAATGTGCGGACCGCTTCACCCTACTGCGGCCGTCGATCACGGTGCGCCCGCACCGCCCCCGACCGGTGCGTCGCCCTCGCCGGGTTCCTCGCGCGGGGCCAGCGAAGCGAAGTCGCCCGTGTCGCCGAGCCGGATCAGGTACGGCCGGAGACGGGTGTAGCGGATGGCGGTGACGGAGCACGGCTCCACGGAGATCCGCTGGAAGAGGTCGAGGTGGAGGCCGAGGGCGTCGGCGACGAGCGACTTGATGATGTCGCCGTGCGAGCACATGAGGTAGACGGCGTCGGCGCCGTGATCGCGCTCCACGCGCGCGTTCCACTCGCGTACGGCCTCGGCGGCGCGGGTCTGCATGGCCCGCATCGACTCGCCGCCGGGGAACGCGGCGGCGGACGGGTGGGCCTGCACGACCTCCATCAGCGGCTCGTCCTTCAGCTCGGCGAGCTTGCGGCCGGACCAGTCGCCGTAGTCGCACTCCCCGATCCGCTCGTCGGTGTGGGCGCGCAGGCCGGGGCGGGCGTCGAGCAGCGGCCGTACGGTCTCCTCGCAGCGCTGGAGCGGGCTGGTGACGACCTCGCAGAGGGGCAGGCCGGCCAGCCGTACGGGCAGCGCGGCGGCCTGGGCGGCGCCGCGCTCGTCCAGGGCGACGCCGGGTGTCCGGCCGGCGAGCAGGCCCGAGGTGTTGGCGGTGGAACGTCCGTGCCTTACGAGCAGCAACGTGGGCATGCGGACCAGGGTAGGCGCAACACGGGTTGCGCCGGTCGTCGGTCGAGCGAAGGGAGAATGGGCCGCGTGATCGTGGACTGCGCCATCTACCGGCACGGGCACCGCACCGAGGGGCCGGAGGACCTGTCCGACGCGCTCGCCGAGGCACGGGCGGCCGGCGGTTTCGTGTGGATCGGCCTGCACGAGCCGTCCGAGCGGGAGTTCGACCTGGTGACCCGCGAGTTCGGGCTGCACCCGCTGGCCGTGGAGGACGCCCTCAAGGCGCACCAGCGGCCCAAGCTGGAGGTGTACGACGACTCGCTGTTCCTGGTGCTGAAGCCGGTGGTGTACGAGCCCCGGAGCGACACCGTCTCGGCCGGCGAGGTGATGATCTTCATCGGCGACTGCTTCGTGGTGACCGTCCGGCACGGCGAGGGTGCCCCGCTGGCCACCGTGCGGCGGCGGCTGGAGGAGGAGCCGGAGCTGCTCGACAAGGGCCCCACGGCCGTGCTGTACGCGATCGCGGACGCCACCGTGGACCACTACCTGGAGGTGGCGACGGAGCTGCAGACCGACCTGGACGAGCTGGAGGCGGAGGTGTTCCAGCCGGAGACCGGCGGCTCCCGCACCATCGCGTCGCGGATCTACACCTTCAAGCGGCAGGTCCTGGAGTTCCGGCGGGCCACCGGGCCGCTCGCGCTGCCGCTGTCCCGGCTGGCCGGCAACGGCCCGGTCGGCGGCGGGGTGCCCTTCGTGCACGACAAGGCCCGGCCGTTCTTCCGCGACGTGGGCGACCACCTGACGCGGGTGAACGAGTCCGTGGAGGCGCTGGACCGGCTGGTGTCGGACATCCTGTCGGCCCACCTGGCGCAGATGAGCGTGCGACAGAACGACGACATGCGGAAGATCTCGGCGTGGGCGGCGATGGCCGCGGTCCCCACGATGATCGCGGGAATCTACGGCATGAACTTCGAGCACATGCCGGAACTGCACTGGACGTGGTCGTACCCGGGGGTGATCGCGCTGATGGCGGTGCTGGAGGTGCTGCTGTACCGGTTGTTCAAGCGGCGCGGCTGGCTGTGAGGACAGGACCCCGGTCGGGGCGAGTCGAACCGGGGCGCGGTGGGGCCGCGCCACGACAGCGAGCGGACTCGGCCGGACGCAGGACCGGCGGGCGGCGAAGAAGGGGCGCGGATGTCGTAACCGCGCGGCGGCCGGCGCGTTGTTCCCCGTGACGGCCGTGGCGGGGAAGACCCCCGAGCCCCCACCACGGCCGCTGAAGATCCCCTAGGCGAGTCCGGCGCGCTCCAGCGCCTCCACGCCGGCCCGCAGCGCGGCGATCCGCTCCTCGAGCGTGAAGCCCGCCGGGGACAGGCTGAGCGTGGTCACCCCGGCGGCGGCGTAGGCCGTCATCCGGTCGGCGATGCGGTCGACGGAGCCCAGCAGCGCGGTTCTGTCGATGAGCTCGTGCGGCACCGCGGCGGCGGCCCCCTGCTTGTCCCCGGCCAGGTACTTCTGCTGGATCTCGGCGGCCTCCTTCTCGTACCCCATGCGCTGTGCGAGCCGGTTGTAGAAGTTCTGCTTCGGGCTGCCCATGCCGCCGACGTACAGCGCGGTGTACGGCCGGAAGGCGTCGGCGAGCCGGTCCACGTCCTCGTCGCGGCCGAGGGCGAGCGGCAGGGTCGGGCACACGTCGAAGCCGTCGAGGGTCAGGCCCGCCTTCTCCCGGCCGGCGCGCAGGTGCCTGACCGTGGTCTCCTCCAGGTGCTCGGCGGAGGGGAAGATGAGCAGCGCGCCGTCGGCGATCTCGCCGGTCTGCTCCAGGTTCTTCGGGCCGATCGCGGCGATGTACAGCGGGATGTGCTCGCGCTGCGGGTGCACGGTCAGCTTGATCGGCTTGCCCGGGCCGTCGGGCAGCGGCAGCGTCCAGTGCTCGCCCTCGTACGTCAGCCGCTCGCGGGTCATCGCCCTGCGGACGATCTCCACGTACTCGCGGGTGCGGGCCAGCGGCTTGTCGAACCTGACGCCGTACCAGCCCTCGGACACCTGCGGGCCGGAGACGCCGAGCCCGAGCCGGAAGCGGCCGCCGGAGAGCGAGTCGAGGGTGGCGGCGGTCATCGCGGTCATCGCGGGCTGCCGGGCCGGGATCTGGAAGATGGCCGAGCCGACGTCGATGCGCTCGGTCTGTGCGGCGACCCAGCTGAGGACCGTGGCCGCGTCGGAGCCGTAGGCCTCGGCGGCCCAGCACACGGAGTAGCCCAACCGGTCGGCCTCCTGCGCCACCGCCAGATTGTCGCCGTCCATGCCGGCGCCCCAGTAGCCGAGGTTGATCCCGAGCTGCATGCGCGATTCCCCTTACCCGTCAGTAACGTCGCTGTGCCCCCGACCTTAGCGCGCGGCCGCTTCCGAGCGGCAGGCTTCCGCGGGCGCTTCCCCCGGGGGAGGCGGCCCGGTCGGCGCGGGCCCGACCCCGCCCCCGGCCAGGCCGGACCCGGTTGTCCACAGGCGCCCACCGCTCCGGTTCCGGCCAGTAATCTCGCGGGCATGCAGCAGAGGCATCTCGGCCGTACCGGCCTGCGCGTGTCCCGGATCGGGCTCGGCACCCTCACCTGGGGCCGGGACACCGACGAGCACGACGCCGCGGACATGCTGAAGGCGTTCTGGGAAGCCGGCGGCACGCTCGTCGACACCGCGGACGTGTACGGCGACGGTGAGGCGGAGTACCTGCTCGGGCGGCTCATGGACGGCCTCGTGCCGCGCCGGGACCTCGTCGTCTCCACCAAGGCGGGCAGCGTTCCCGACCCCGACCGCCGCGTCGACGGCTCCCGCGGCCACCTGCTCGCCGCGCTCGACGCCTCCCTGGCCCGCCTCGGCACGGACCACGTCGACCTGTGGCACGTCCACGCCTACGATGCGGGCACCCCGCTGGAGGAGACGCTCCAGGCCCTCGACATCGCGGTGAGCAGCGGCCGCGCCCGGTACGCCGGCGTCTCCAACTTCTGCGGCTGGCAGCTGGCCAAGGCGGCCACCTGGCAGCTCGCGGCGCCGGGCACCCGCACCCGGCTGGCCAGCACGCAGATGGAGTACTCGCTGCTGCAGCGGGGCGTGGAGCGCGAGGTGCTGCCGGCCGCGCTCGACCTCGGCGTGGGCCTGCTGCCCTCCTCCCCGCTCGGCCGGGGCGTGCTGACCGGCAAGTACCGGCACGGCACTCCCCCGGACTCGCGCGGCGGCTCGGAGCACCTGGCGCCGTTCGTCGAGCCGTACCTGGACGACACGGCCAGCCGCATCGTGGACGCGGTGACCACGGCCGCCGACGGGCTCGCGGTCACCCCGCTCCAGGTGGCCCTCGCCTGGGTCCGGGACCGGCCCGGCGTGGTCGCGCCGATCGTCGGCCCGCGCAACGCACGGCAGCTCACGGCGGCGCTGTCAGTGGAGGCCCTTAGTCTTCCTGACGAGATCTGCCGGGCGCTGGACGATGTGTCGGCGCCCGTGCACCGCTATCCCGATCACGACTGGAGCACGCTGTGAGCACGGAGCCGGAGACCACGGAGGAAGCCGGGCCGGGGACACCGGACACCCGTGAGAACCCGGACCAGGGCGCCGAGGGGGCGGCGGCCGGGGCGGCCACCGGCGACGCGGAGCGCACCGCCCCCGGGCAGGGGGCCGCGGCCGTTCCACCGGCCGAGGACGCCGCCAGGCCCGCGGACGAATCCGCGCAAGGCGCGGCGGACGACGGCGCCACGCAGCCCACGGACGAGGGCGCGCAAGCCGCGGACGAGGGCGCGCGAGCCGCGGAGGAAGGCGTGCAGGCCGCGGACGAGGGCGCGCAGGGCGCCGGGGGCGGCGTGCCGGCCATGGAGGACGGCACGCGGACCACGGACGAGGGCGCGGGGGCCCCGGACGACGGCGACACACAGTCCACGGACGAGGGCGCGCAAGGCGCGTCGGACGAGGGCGCGCAGGCCGGGGAGGGCGACGGCACGCAAGCCGCCGGCGACAGCGCGCAGGGCGCGGCGGACGACGACACGCAGGCCCCGGACTACGGCGACACTCAACCCACGGACGACGGCGCGCAAGGCGCGGCGGACGAGGGCGCGCAGGCCGGGGAGGGCGACGGAACGCAGGCCCCGGACGACGGCGACACTCAGTCCACGGACGACGGCGCACAAGGCGCGGCGGACGAGGGCGCGCCGGCCGGGGAGGGCGACGGAACGCAGGCCCCGGACGACGGCGACACTCAGCCCACGGACGACGGCGCACAAGGCGCGGCGGACGAGGGCGCGCCGGCCGGGGAGGGCGACGGCGCGCAGGGCGCGGCGGAGGCCGCGGGCGGGTTGTCCGAGGCGGAGGCCGAGCTGGCCGCGCAGCGCATCGAGCGGGAGCGGATCGAGCGGCGCAAGGCCGAGAAGAAGGGCCCGGTCCGAAGCGGCGCCAAGCTCAGCGGCAAGGCGGCCGACCTGCTCGCGGCGGTCCGGGCCGTCGAGAGCGGCGAGAAGCCGGTGGCCACGGTGTTCGCCGATCCCGCTCCGGCGCCGCGCCGCGCCGCGCCGGAGCCGGTGCGCAGGCCCGCCCCCGTCCCCGCCGCCGCGCCCGGCGTCCCCGCGCCGGGGACCGTGGAGGCCGTGCGCCGCGTGCTGGCCGAGGGCGGCGCGCCCGAGACCCTGGCGGCGGCGGTGGCCGGGGCCCTCGGCGAGGGCGCCGACACCGCGCTCCGTCAGGACCCGTGGCAGCTCCTCCGGGTCGGCGGGGTGCGGCCGGACCAGGCCGACGGCTTCGCGCGGGCGCTGCTCGGCGCCGCCTGCGGCCCGGACGACGAGCGGCGGGGCCGGGCGCTGACCGTCCGGCTGCTGGAGCAGGCGGCGCTGGCCGGGCACACCGCCCTGGACGTGCCCGCGCTCACCGCGGCGCTGGGCCGGCAGGGCGTGCCGGACCCGGACGCGGCGGTGCAGGGCACGCTCGCCGAGGGCGACGCCCTGGCGTTCCAGGACGCCCTGGAGGAACCCGGCGCCCCCGCGCCCCGGGAGGCCGACACCGACACCGACGGGGAGCAGGAGCGGCCGGTCCGGGTCCTCGTGGGCCTGGAGCGGTGGGCGCTGGCCGAGGAGAGCCTCGCCGACGGCCTGGCCCGGCTGCTCGCCTCCCCGGCCGAGGAGGCCGGGCAGGCCCTGGAGGCGGCCGCCGCGGGGACGTCCGGCGGCGCGGCCGAGCTGGTGCGGGCGGCAGCCGGGCACGGGCTGGTGCTGCACACCGGCGGGGAGGCGGCGCGCGCCGAGCCGGCCGCGCTGCTCGGTGCGGCCCGCGCCGCGGGCCTGCGGGTCTTCGCCGCCTGCCACACGCCCGACGGCCGCCGGCGCCTCGCCGCGCTGCTCGGCGGCGACGCACCGGCGGAGCAGGCCGTGGGCACGGTCGCCGGTCTGCTGTCCGGCGCCGAGGGGCCGGGCCGGGACGCGGAGGGCGCGCTGGAACTCGACCTGCTGATCGTGCTGGACGCGCCCCAGCTCGACGTGGAGACCGCCGCCGTGCTGGTGGAGTCGCTGCCCGACGGAGCGCGGCTGGTGCTCAGCGGCGACCCCGCGGTGCTGTGGTCGGCCGGACCGGGCCGGGTCTTCGCCGATCTCCTCGCCGCCGGTGCCTGCCCGCAGCTCGCCTCCCGCGTCCCGGACCCCGGTCCGATCGGCGAGCTGCTCTCCGGCATCGGCGCCGGTGAGCTGAACCAGGTGGAGGCGCCCGGCAAGGAGATCGTCGTCGTGCCCGTGCGGGACGCGGGCGAGGCCGTGCACCGGACGGTGCAGCTGGTCGCGGACTCCGTGCCGCGGGCGCTCGGCGTCCCGGCCGACGAGACGGTGGTGATCACCCCGGGTCACGGCGGGTCGGTGGGCACCCGTGCCCTCAACGCGGCCCTGAAGGAGCGGCTCAATCCGGGCCCCGGCCGGTTCGGCGGATTCGACCCCGGCGACCGGGTCGCCCACTCCCCCGCCCCGGGCCGCACGGTTCCGGGCGTGGTGGTGAGGGCGGACGCCGAGGGGCTGCACCTGTCGTGCGCGGGCGCCCCGGTCGTCGTACCGCGGGAGCGGGTGGAGAGCACTGTCCGGCACGGCTGGGCGCTGACCGCGCACCAGGCGGTGGGCGCCCGCTGGCCGGCGGCGGTCGTGGTGCTGCCCGGCGACGCGGCGCAGACGCTCAGCAGGCCGTGGGTGTACACGGCGTTCGGGCGGGCGGAGCGGCATCTGTCCGTGGTGCACGGCGTGGAGCAGGCGCTGCCGCGAGCGGTGGCCGAGGTCGCGGCCAAGCCCCGCACGACCCGGCTGCAGGCCCTGCTGCGCGCGCAGGCGGCGGCTGGCTGATCCCCCGGCCCGCGGTCCGCCGCCGGGGCGGCCGGCCGCGGCGCCGGGGTGCGGCGGCGCCGCGGGGGCGCCGCCCCCCCGCCCGCCGAGCCGCCCCCCCAGAACCACG
>NZ_JBEXTB010000029.1:0-89599 GCF_040613915.1 Streptomyces sp. NPDC006193 | reverse complement strand
GCAAGGTGGCGCCCACGTCGGAGGTGCGGGTCGTCGTCATCGACTGCACCGAGACGGGCGCGTCCCCGCCGACCGCCACGCTGCCGACCTGGATCCGCCGCGACCGGCGGCGCTGCGCGACCGGACGGGCCGGCACCTCGGGAACGCCCAGGGACACGGCGGTCATCGCCTCACTCCCGGTTCCCGGAGACCGTCTCCCGCATGGCCCGCAGGGACTCCTTCAGGGAGCCCATGGTGGCGAGGACGGCGGTCGGCTCGTAGCCGCAGTGCGCCATGCAGTTGGCGCAGCGCGGGTCCTTGCCGCGGCCGTACTTGTCCCAGTCGGTCTTCTCGATCAGCTCCCGGTACGTCGGCACGTACCCGTCGCTCATCAGGTAGCAGGGGCGCTGCCAGCCGAAGAGCGAGTAGTTGGGGATCGCCCACGCGGTGCACGGGAAGTCGACCTTGCCCTCCAGGAAGTCCAGGAACAGCGGCGAGTGGTTGAGCCGCCACTTCCTGCGGTTGCCGCCCGCGAAGGCCTTCCGGAACAGTTCCCGGGTCTGCTCGACGCCGAGGAAGTGCTCCTGGTCGGGGGCCTTCTCGTAGGCGTAGGCGGGCGAGATCATCATCTCGTCCACCTTCAGGTCGTCGTTGAGGAAGTCGAGCACCTCGACGACGGTCTGCGGGGTGTCGGTGTTGAAGAAGGTGGAGTTGGTGGTCACCCGGAAGCCGCGCCGCTTGGCCTCCTTGATGGCCTCGACGGCCTCGTCGAACACGCCTTCCTTGGCGACGGACTCGTCGTGCCGCTCGCGCAGCCCGTCGATGTGCACGGCGAAGGCGAAGTAGGGGGAAGGGGTGAACTTGTCGATCTTCTTGCGCAGCAGCAGTGCGTTGGTGCACAGGAAGACGTACTTTCTCCTCGCCACCAGCTGCCTGACGATCTCGTCGATCTGAGGGTGCATCAGTGGTTCGCCGCCGGCGATCGACACCATCGGCGCACCGGACTCCAGCACCGCGCCCACGGCCTGGGCGACCGGCATGCGCTGCTTGAGCACGCCGGCCGGGTGCTGGATCTTGCCGCAGCCCTCGCATTTGAGGTTGCAGGCGAAGAGCGGTTCCAGTTCGACGATGAGCGGGAACTTGTCCCGCCCGCGGAGCTTCTGTTCGGCCAGGTATGCAGCGACCTTGATGGACTGGCGCAACGGCATGGCCATCTGGCTCACCTCCGGGGGAGCAGCGAGTAACGGTGCCATTCGAAAAATGCGGGAAGAAGCGAACGAAGCACACGGAAGGCCGATATGCCGCCGCGTACCGTGCCGATCCGGACGAGTTCGTGTTCGGGGGCGTCCACGACCACCCGGACGGCCGCGACCGGGCGCGCGCCCGTGCGGACGGCGCCGA
This sequence comes from Streptomyces sp. NPDC006193, assembly GCF_040613915.1. Lineage (NCBI taxonomy): Bacteria > Bacillati > Actinomycetota > Actinomycetes > Kitasatosporales > Streptomycetaceae > Streptomyces > Streptomyces sp. NPDC006193. The sequence goes on along the minus strand of NZ_JBEXTB010000029.1, from coordinate 88,219 downwards.
GGAGCGTGGCCGCCGACTCCATGTCGACCGCGATCGCGCCGGTGGCGCGCAGGCCGGACCGCTCGCAGCCGCGGACGACATGGTCGGAGCCGGTCAGCGCTCCGGTGTGGACCGTGCGCCCGGGCAGCAGGCGCGTGAGTTCCCGGACCAGCAGTCCGGTGCCCACGCACGGGACGGTCCCGCGCGGGTCCCTGGTCTCCTCGGCGACGACCAGGTCGCCGGGGTGCATGCCGGGGGCGAGCCCGGCGCAGAAGCCGGTGGCCAGGACGGATGCGCCGGCCAGCGCCCCGGTGGCGAGGCTCCGGGTGACGGAGCGTTCCGCGGCGCGGGGGCCCATGCCCGTGCGGAGGAAGGCGACCGGCCCGCCGGCCCCGCTCCGGTCGCCGGTGCGCAGGGCGAGCCGCTCGATGCCGAGCGCGCAGGCGACCAGCAGCGGGGCCGGGACGGGCTGGGTGCCCATGTCAGTTCCCCTTGGCCTGCGGGGCGAGTCTGGGCGTCTTGACGAACAGGTTCCGCTCGAAGGGGTCGCCGTGCAGGTACCGGCCGAGCGCGGTGAGCGGGAACACCTGCCGGTACAGGTGGTAGTTGATGGAGAAGTCCCAGGGGAAGCCGGTGCCGGTGAAGTACGGCTCGTCCCAGGTGCCGTCCTCCCGCTGGGCGCCGGCCAGCCACCGGACGCCGCGTTCGACGGCCCTGGAGTCCCTCTCCCCCGCCGCGAGCAGCGCCATCAGCGCCCACGCGGTCTGCGACGCGGTGGAGGCGCCCCGGCCGCTCCACTCCTCGGCGTACTTGTAGGAGCGCAGGTCCTCGCCCCAGCCGCCGTCGTCGTTCTGGACGCTCTCCAGCCAGGCGACGGCCCGCCGGATCGCCGGGTGGGAGGCGGGCAGTCCGGCCGCGGTGAGCGCGGGGACCACCGACCCGGTGCCGTAGAGGTAGTTGACGCCCCAGCGGCCGAACCACGAGCCGTTCGGCTCCTGTTCGGCCAGCAGCCAGGCGATGCCGCGCCGGGTGCGCGGGTCGTGGGAGAGGCCCTCGGCGGCGAGCATCTCCACGACGTGCGCGGTGACGTCCGCGGAGGGCGGGTCGATGACCTCGCCGAAGTCGCAGAACGGCAGCCGGTTGGGGAACGGGCTGGTGTTGTCGGCGTCGAACGCCCCCCAGGCGCCGTTCTTCGACTGCATGCCCAGGTTCCAGCGGACGGCCCGGCCGATCGCCCGGTCGATGCGCTCCGGGTCGTGGTGCCGGACCCGGCGCAGCGCGAGGGCGACCTCAGCGGTGTCGTCGATGTCCGGGTAGTTGTCGTTGTGGAACTCGAACGCCCAGCCGCCGGGCGGCAGTTGGGGACGCTTGACGGCCCAGTCGCCGGGCCGGACGATCTCCTCGCCGAGCATCCAGTCGGCCGCCTTGACCAGTTGCGGATGGTCGGAGGGCAGTCCCGCGTCGACGAGGGCGATGGTGGCCAGGCAGGTGTCCCACACCGGGGACTGGCAGGCCTCGATCATCCGGGCGCCGTCCTCGCGCCACACGGCGAAGCGGTCCAGCGAGGCGAGTCCCTCGCGCATCACCGGGTGCTTCAGGTCGTACCCGAGCAGGTACAGGGCGATGATCGAGTACACGGCCGGGGGCTGGATGCCGCCCCAGCAGCCGTCGTTCTCCTGGCGTTCGATGATCCAGCGGGCCGCCGCATTCATCGCGGCTCTGCGCAGCCGGCGCGGGGCGACCTTGCGCAGCCGGTGCAGCGCCTTGTCCATCCGCTGGAAGGCTCCGTCCCAGCTGGCCAGCGGGGCGAGGGAGGTGGGCGGGTTGGGGTTCGCCGGGTCGGTGTGCAGCTCGTCCAGCGGGAAGGGGGCGGGGCGCACCGGGCGCTTGGCCGAGACGATGGTGAGCGGCACGATGGTCTGCCGGGCCCAGCAGCCGAAGTCGTAGATGTTGAGCGGCATCCAGGTGGGGAACCAGATCAGCTCGGGCGGCAGTTCGGGCAGGTCCTCCCACTTCCACCAGCCGAACAGGGCGAGCCAGATCCGGGTGAACACCCGGGAGGCGGCGATGCCGCCGTGCTCGCGGACCCAGGCGGACGCCTTCGCCATGTGCGGGGCGTCGGGCGCGTCGCCGGCCAGGCGGAGGGCGACGTACGCCTCGATGGTGGTGGACAGTTCACCGGGGCCGCCGTAGAAGGTGGCCCAGGTTCCGTCCTGGCGCTGCTCGCCGCGGACGAACTTCGCGGCGGCCTGCGTGGTGTCCTCGTCCAGGATGTCGAGGAACTGACGGAGCAGCAGGTCCTCCGCGTCCATGGTGACGTTGGTCTCCAGGTCGCCCTTCCACCAGCCCTGCGCGTCCTGCCGGGAGAGCAGGAAGTCGGCGGCGCGCCGTGCGGCCAGTGCGGCGGCTTCCCGTACCCCGGCCGCCTCGGGGGTGGTGGTGAGCGTGGTGTCGCTGGCCGCGGCAGCGCGGGACGGCAAGGTCGCCCCGGTGCTTCCGTCGGTCGTCGCTGTCATGGCTTCCCCTTCGTGCAGTCGTGCGAGTCGTGCTGCTGTGGGTCCGCCGTCGGCCGGTGCCGTGAACGCTGCGGCACCGGCCGGCGACTAAGCGAGGCTCATCGAGCCGACCGGGATCATCTCTTGCGCACGACGACGAAGTCGGCGAGCGCCGTGAAGGCGGCCCGCACCCGGTCGGGCATGTCGACGGCGTCGAGGGCTTCGAGGGCGACGGTGTGCTGGCGGCGTGCTTCCCGGGCCGTCCACTCGCGGCCTCCGGCCTCCTCGATGAGGGCGGCGCGGGCCGCGAACTCCTCCTCGGAGAAGTTCTGGAAGTCGCTGCTCTTGGCGTCGGCGGCGAGGATCTCGCCGAGCTGCTCCGACGCGGGGCCGCCGGCCGCGAGGGCGGCCACGACCGGCAGGGACTTCTTGCGCTGGCGCAGGTCGCTCCAGGTCTGCTTGCCGGTGGCCTCCGGGTCGCCCCAGATGCCGAGCAGGTCGTCCACGGCCTGGAAGGCGAGGCCGAGGTGGTAGCCGTACCTCTCCAGGGTGTCGGCGGTGGTGTCGTCGGCGCCGCCGAGGACGGCGCCGACGGAGCAGGAGGCGGCGAGCAGGGCGCCGGTCTTGTTGCCCTCCATCTCCAGGCACTCCTCGACGGTCACGCGGTCGCGGTGCTCGTAGGAGATGTCCTGGGCCTGGCCGTCGATCAGGGCGCGGGTGGCGGTGGTGAGGCGGCGCGCGGCGCGGCCGGCCTCGACCGTGCCCAGCTCCAGCAGGACCTCGTTCGCGAGGGCGAACAGGGCGTCGCCGACCAGGATGGCCTGGGCGGGGCCGTGCACCTTCCAGACGGTGTCGCGGTGCCGGCGCTGCTCGTCGCCGTCCATCAGGTCGTCGTGCAGCAGCGAGAAGTTGTGCACGAGTTCGACGGCGACCGCGCCCGGGACGCCCACCTCGGGTGCGGCGCCGGTGACCTCGGCGGAGAGGACGGCGAGCGCGGGGCGGACGGCCTTGCCGCCGTCGCCGTCGGCCGGGTTGCCGGCGGCGTCGATCCAGCCGAAGTGGTAGGCGGCGACGGTGTCCATCGGAGCCGCCAGGCGGTCGACGGCCGCCCGCAGGACCGGTGCGGCCAGGGTCCGGCCGCGCTCCAGCAGCGCGGTCACGTCCACCGCGGCCCGTGGAGCGGGCGTCGAGGCCGGGGGCACAGTGGGCACAGTCTCTCCTCTTGTTGCGGTACCGGGGGTGCGGGGGCCTGCCGCGGGCTGATCGGGCATCAGGCCGCCTCCTCGACGTCGAAGAGGTGGCGGGGGCGGGGCCGGCCCAGGGCGCTGAGGGCGGCGTCGGCCGCGCTCACTCCGCTGCGAACCGCACTCTCCATGGTCGCGGGCCACCCGGTGGCGGTCCACGCTCCGGCCAGGTACAGGCCGGGGGCCTTGGTGCGGGCGCCGGGCCGCAGCCGCCCGACGCCGGGGGTGGGGGCGAACGTCGCCGTGCGCTCCCGGGTCACGAAGAAGTCCCTCACCTCGGCCGCGCGCGCACCCGGGAGCAGCCGCTGCAGTTCGGGCAGGTAACGGGCGCGGAGCTCGGCGACCGGGGTGTCGATCTCGTCCTGCGCGGCCGACTGCGACAGCGCGAGGTACTGGCCGGTGCGCAGCCCCGAGGCGTCGGTGCGGTCGAAGACCCACTGCACGGGGGTGCCGAGGGCGGCGAGGAAGGGCGTCGCCAGCACTTTGCGGTCGTAGACGACGTGGACGTTGAGGATCGGCGCGGCGCCGATCCTCAGCAGCCGTCCGGGCGCGTCGAGGGCGCCGGGCGGCAGCAGGGCGTGGGCCTCGCGCTGGGGCACGGCGAGGACGACCGCGTCGGCGTGGTGCGTCCCGCCGGGGACGTCGACGCTCCAGACGCCGCTTGCGTCGCGGCGCACGGAGGTGACGCGGGCACGGACCTCGGTGCGGACGCCCGCGGAGTCGAGCGCCCTGCGGGCCAGCCGGTCGTGCAGTTCGCCCAGCGGGACGCGGGCCCAGCCGATGTCGGCCGCGCCCGGGTCGGACAGCAGGCCGGTCCTGAACACCATCGCGGCGAGCCCCAGCGAGGCGTCGCCCGCGACCGCGTTGAGGGTGGCGACGCCGACCAGGTCCCACAGGGCCTCGACGGCGCGCGCGGACTGGCCGTGCGCGGCCAGCCAGCTGCCGAAGTCCTGCGCGTCCAGGTCCGGGTCGCTCGGGTCGAGCCCCTTCAGCGCGAGCGCGGCCCGTCCGACCGCGGCGCGTTCGGCGAGCGAGAGGTGCGGATAGGCGGCCAGGCTGCGCCCCAGGTGGAGGGGGACGGGCAGCGGGTCGCGCCGCAGCCTGCCGAGCCGCCGGCCCTCGGGCTTGGCGGCGTCCACGACGGGTACGTCCAGGCGGTCCTGCAGCGGGGCGAGCGCCGCGCCCCCGATCCGGTCGAGGAACCAGCGGTAGGCGGTGCAGCAGCGCAGGTACACGTGCTGGCCGTTGTCGACGGTCAGTTCGCCGCGCCGGAAGGAGAAGGCGAGGCCGCCCAGCCGGGGCCGGCCCTCCAGCAGGGTGACCCGGACGCCCGCGTCGGCGAGGGCGAGCGCCGCGGTGGTGCCGGCGAGTCCGCCGCCGACCACGACCGCGCTGCGGCCGTCCGTCCGCGGGGTGCCGGTGTGCTCCCGCGCGAGGCGTGAGCCGTCACTCATCGTGCGTCCTTCCGTGCGTGCCGGGCGTGCTGGTCGAACGGTGCACGCCCGGTCGTCGCAGTCAGGGACGCCACGCCGCGGCGGAGGGTTGCCTGCCGCGTGCGGTGCGGCCGGGTGAAGGGCATCAGCCGCGCCTCCTGACGGAGCGCCGGGAGACATGGCGGCTCACGTGCCGGGTGTCGAGTCCGGACAGGCCGCGCACGGCGACGTAGGCCTTCTCGTGGCCGGGCAGCGAGACCCGGCCGCGCAGCACGGCCTCCGGGTCGCGTTCGATGCGGTCCAGGAGCCTGCGGTAGATGCCGGCCATCGCGGCCACGCAGGCGCCGCTGCGCCGGTCGAGCAGGGGCAGCAGCCGGTAGCCCTCGGCGAAGAGGGCGCGGGCCCGCCGCACTTCGTAGTGCACGAGGCCCGCGAAGTCGGAGCCCTCCGGTGGCGTCGGCCCGTGGAAGCCGGCCGAGCAGCCGAACTTGGCGAGGTCGTCGGCGGGCAGATAGGTGCGGCCGCCCGCCGCGTCCTCGCGGACGTCCCTGAGGATGTTGGTGAGCTGCAGCGCGAGCCCGAGCGTGTCGGCGTACTCGGGCGCGCGCTCGGCGCCGCGCGCCCCGGGCTCGGTGCCGAACACGCCGAGCGAGAGGCGGCCGATGGCGCCGGCGACGCACCGGCAGTACGCCTTCAGGTCGTCCCACGTCTCGTAGGTCCGGCCGCGCACGTCCATCTGGACGCCGTCGATCAGCTCGTCCAGGCCGCCGAGGGGGATCGGGAAGGCCCGGGCGGCATGGGTGAGGGCGACGGCCACCGGATCGGTGTCGTCCTCCTCGACGTCGCCCGCGCGGATCCGGGCGAGCAGCGCCCGGGTGTCCTCCAGGCGGGCGAGCTTGGTGTCACCGGGAAGGTCGCCGTCGCCGATGTCGTCCACCCGGCGGGAGAACGCGTACAGCGCCGACATGGCGCGGCGCTTGGCGGTCGGCAGCAGCCGGATGCCGTACGCGAAGTTCCGGGCCTGCTGCCCGGTGACGGCCTCGCAGTAGCTGTAGGCGGCGAGTACCGGTGCGGACACGTGCGGCGGGAAATCCACGGTCCGGATCACCCCTCTCCTCGCAGGATCACGCCCGCCTCGCGCAGCAACTGGACCGTGCCGGGCCGGGGCGGGCCGGGAAGTACGTCGTACTCGGCGGCGGCGATCGCCCGGATCGCCGCCCTTCCCCCCGCCACGAACCCTGCGAGCAGCAGCTTCAGCCTGCCGTGGACGCTACCCACCAGGGGGGCGCCTTCATTCAGCAGATCGCGCGCGCGTCGTGCTTCGTGGGCGATCAGGGCGCGCACCGACGCGCTCGCGGTGGCCGCGGCGAGGTCGGCCTCCTGCACGTGGAAGCGTTCCATGTCCTCGGCGGGCAGGTAGACGCGGTCGCGGCGAAGGTCCTCGGCGACGTCCTGGAGGTGTTCCACGATCTGCAGGGCGGTGCAGACGGCGTCGGACAGCCGGATCCGTTCGGGGCTCGCGGTGCCGGTGACGGCGAGCACGAGGCGGCCGACGGGGTTGGCGGACAGTTCGCAGTAGGCGAGGAGGTCCTCGTAGGTCTCGTACCGGGTGACGAGCTGGTCCTGGCGGTTGGCGGCGATCAGCGCGAGGAACGGTTCGGGGGTGAGGGCGCGCCGGCGGACGGTGGGCTGCAGGCGGCGCAGCAGCGGGTGGCGCGGCGTGCCGTCGAAGACGCGGCGCAGGTCCGCCTCGAAGGCGTCCAGCAGGACGAGCCGGTCGGCGGCGTCGGCGGCCGGCACCCCGAGCGCGCGGGCGTCGGCGCCGCCGGGGGCGAGGTCGCCGTCGCCGATGTCGTCCACGAGGCGGGCGAAGCCGTAGACGGCCGTCAGGTCGTCGCGCCACGCCCGGGGCAGGAAGAAGGGGGCCACGGGGAAGTTCTCGCTCGCGGCCTTGCCCAGCGTGGCCCGTTCCAGGTCCGGCGCCGGCTCGGTCGCCGTCATCGGGCGCTGCCCGGGGCGGGGACGGCACATGCTGCGTCGAGCAGGGGAGTCTCCGTAGCCATTGCCGTCACATCTCCCGTTCTACACTGCCGACCCAATACACACTATTTCGGACACGCCGCCCGGTCGCGCGCGCGACGCCCTGGCGAAGGGTGTCGCGCAATATCGCCCCACTTGCCGGTTTCCGGCGCCGGTACAGCTTACGTTGTACAACGCGGTAGGGACCCCAGGGGTGTCCTGCGCATCACAAGAACACACCGATCGGCCCCAAGATTCCTACGTGCGGCCGGAGTTGACGCTTCCTTTGCAGACGGCGGGCCCCGGCCGGGCGGTTTCCGGCGGGGCCCTGGCCGAAACGGGTCACTTGCCCGTGAACTTCTCGTACTCCTTCAGGACCTCGTCGGTGGGTCCGTCCATGCGCAGCTCGCCGCGCTCCAGCCACAGCACGCGGTTGCAGGTGTCGCGGATGGACTTGTTGTTGTGGCTGACCAGGAAGACCGTTCCGGCCTCCTTGCGCAGCTCCCGGATGCGCTCCTCCGAGCGCTTCTGGAACTTGCGGTCGCCGGTGGCCAGCGCCTCGTCGATCATGAGCACGTCGTGGTCCTTGGCGGCGGCGATGGAGAAGCGCAGCCGGGCGGCCATGCCGGAGGAGTACGTGCGCATCGGCAGGGTGATGAAGTCGCCCTTCTCGTTGATGCCCGAGAAGTCGACGATGTCCTGGTAGCGCTCCTTGATCTGCTCGCGGGACATGCCCATCGCCAGACCGCCGAGGATGACGTTCCGCTCCCCCGTGAGGTCGTTCATCAGCGCCGCGTTGACGCCCAGCAGGGACGGCTGGCCGTCGGTGTAGACCTTGCCCTTCTCGGCGGGCAGCAGGCCGGCGATGGCACGCAGCAGCGTGGACTTGCCGGAGCCGTTGGAGCCGATCAGGCCGATGGCCTCGCCCCGGTAGGCGACGAAGGAGACGCCGCGCACGGCGTGCACCGTGCGCACCCCGCGCTCCTCGCCGCGCCGGAGGATCCGGCTCAGGGCCGCGGTCGCGCTGCCCTTGCCGGTCTTGGCGCCGTTGACGCGGTAGACGATGTGCAGGTCGTCCGCGATGACCGTGGGACGACGCTCGCCGGTGTTCTGCTCAGCCACGGCCGTACCGCTCCTCCGCCTTCCAGAAGTACACGAAGCCGCCCAGGGCGAAGAGCACGGCCCAGCCGCCCGCCACGGCCCAGACGTGGTCGGGCAGGTTCCCGGCGCCGTAGCCGTCGATCAGGGCGAAGCGCATCAGGTCCATGTAGACGGCGGCCGGGTTCCACTGCAGGACCGTCGCGATCCACTGCGGCTTGTCCTCCAGCATGATCGGGATGGAGAACATCACACCGGACGCGTACATCCAGGTGCGCATCACGAACGGCATCAGCTGGGCCAGGTCCGGGGTCTTGGCGCCCGCACGGGCCATGATCAGCGCGAGACCGGTGTTGAAGAGGAACTGCAGGCCGAGGACGGGGACGATCAGCAGCCAGGACAGGTCCGGGTAGCTGCCGAAGCCGATCGCCACGGCGAACAGCACGATCATCGAGAACAGCAGCTGCTGGAGCTGCTGCAGCGAGAAGGACACCGGCAGCGCGGCGCGCGGGAAGTGCAGGGCGCGCACCAGGCCCAGGTTGCCGGAGATGGCGCGGACGCCCGACATCACCGAGCTCTGCGTGAAGGTGAACACGAACACGCCGGTCACCAGGAACGGGATGTAGACGTCCTGGGACATGCCGCGGCTGGCGTGCAGGATCAGCCCGAAGACGAGGAAGTACACGGCCGCGTTCAGCAGCGGTGTGGCCACCTGCCAGAGCTGGCCGAGCTTGGCCTGGCTGTACTGCGCCGTCAGCTTCGCCTGGGAGAAGGCCAGGATGAAGTGGCGGCGCCCCCACAGCTGACGGACGTACTCCACGAGCGAGGGCCGGGCGCCGCTCACGGAGAGCCCGTACTTGGCGGCGAGCTCGGCCGCCGTCAGTCCCTCGTCGGGCGACGCGGCCGCGGTCACCGCGACCGTGCCGTCGTGCGTGGTCTCACTCACAGGTGAATACTTTCGTCTTCGGTTTCGCGTTCGGTTTCGCGTTCGGGTTCGTCGTCCGGTGCGTCCGTCCCCGGGCGCACGGGCCCTCAGGACGAGCTTGTCAGATGATCGGCGGACGGCCCAGCCGGGTCAGCCGCCACACCGTACGCCAGCGCATGGGGCGGCGGGGACCGCAGGGCGTGGTCCAGCCCTCCCGGAAGCCGCCGAACCACGCCTTGAGCGCCGGCCGCGAGGGGCGGCGCAGCAGGGTGAGCAGCATCCAGACCCCGAGGTAGACGGGGACCAGGAGGGCGGGCAGGTTGCGGCGGGCGAGCCAGACGCGGTTGCGGGCGACCATGCGGTGGTACACCGCGTGCCGCGAGGGCGCGGTCGTCGGGTGGTACAGCACCATGTCGGCCCGGTAGTCGATCATCCAGCCCGCGTCGAGGGCCCGCCATGCCAGGTCGGTCTCCTCGTGGGCGTAGAAGAACGCGTCCGGCAGCCCGCCGACCTCGGCGAACACCTGGGTGCGCACGGCGTTGGCGCCGCCGAGGAAGGTGGTGACCCGGGAGGAGCGCATCGGGTCGGACGCCCGCAGCCGCGGCACGTGCCGGCGCTGGGTCGCGCCGGTGTCGGGGTCGGCGATGCGGAAGCTGATGATGCCGAGCTTCGGATCGGCGGCGAAGGCCTCACGGCACAGCTGTGCGGTGTCGTGCCGGGCGAGCAGGCCGTCGTCGTCGAGGAACAGCAGCACGTCGACGTCGCGGCCGCTGGGCCCGAAGGCCTCGATGCCGGCGTTGCGCCCGCCGGGGATGCCGAGGTTCTCGGGCAGTTCGACCGTCCGCACGCCGTCCGGCACGTCCGGGACCGGTGAGCCGTTGCCGACGACGACCACCTCGACGGGGTCGCCCTCCTGCTTGGCGACGGAGTCGAGGAGCGCCCGCAGCTCCTCGGGGCGGTTGCCCATGGTGATGATGACGGCGCCGACCTTCATGCCGCTCACCGCAGCCTGCTGGAGACGAGGATGGACACCAGGTGCAGCAGCGTCTGCAGCAGGGCGATGCCGGCGAGGACGGCGGTGCCGAGGCGGGTGAAGAACAGGTCGCCGCGCGCCTGGTCCGCGACGGCGAGGACCAGGATGAGCAGCGAGGCCTCGATGCCGAGGATCAGCCGGTGGAACTTCAGGGCCGCGGCGGCCCGGCGGGCCAGCGCCATGCCGGAGGACCGGGGCTCGGACGCGGCCTCCTGCACCGGGGGCTTGCCCGCCTGGTGGCGGGCGACGCCGACCAGGTCCGTCTCGGCCTTGATCAGGATGGCGCCCAGGGCGGCGAGGGTGCCGAGGAAGGCCCACAGCCAGTCGATGCGGCCGCTGCCCCACAGGTCGGCGGCGCGCAGGCCGAGGCCCACCAGGACGGCCGCGTCGGTCAGGTAGGCGCCGACGCGGTCCAGGTAGACCCCGCTGAGCGAGTACTGCTGCTTCCAGCGGGCGATCTCGCCGTCGACGCAGTCCAGCAGCAGGTACAGCTGGGTGGCGACCACGCCGAGCACGGCGCCCGCGATCCCCGGCACCAGCAGGGCCGGGGCCGCGAGCGCCCCGCAGACGGTCATCAGGTACGTGAGCTGGTTGGGCGTGACCTTGGTGTTCACCAGGAAGCGGTCGACGCGCAGGGACACCTCGCGCATGTAGAGGCGTCCCGCCCAGTGCTCACCGCTGCGCCGGTCCTTCACCCCGGCGGGGTGCACGACCGGACGGAGTTCAGCTACCGATGGCCTTGACATAGTCGGCGTAGATGTCCTTGATCTGGTTCGTCTTGAGGTCGAGGTGCTCGAGGATCGTGTACCGGCCGGGCCGGGTCTCGGGAGCGAACTCCACGGCGCGGACGAACTCGTCCAGGGTGAAACCGATCTCCTCCGGCAGCACCGGAAGCCCGTGCCGGCGCAGCACCTCGGCCATGTGCGCCGACTCCTCGTGCGCGCCGCGCAGGTACATCGCGAACGCGGCGCCGAGCCCGCACTGCTCGCCGTGGGCGGCGGCCCGCTTCGGGTAGAGCAGGTCGAAGGCGTGGTTGATCTCGTGGCAGGCGCCGGAGGACGGGCGGGAGTCGCCCGACACCGACATGGAGATCCCGGTGAGGACCAGCGCCTCGGCGAGGACCTGGAGGAAGGCGTCGTCGCCGACCCCGCCGGGGTGGCGGAGCACGGCCTCGCCGGCCTGGCGGGCCATGGCCGCGGCGAGTCCGTCGATCTTCTCGCCGTTGACGCGGCCCGCCAGCTCCCAGTCCGCGACCGCGGAGATGTTGGAGATGACGTCGCCGATGCCGGAGCGCACGAAGCGGACGGGCGCCTCGCGGATCACGTTGAGGTCGATCACCACGGCGATCGGGTTCGGCACGCCGTAGGAGCCGCGGCCCGCGTCGTTGTCGAGGGTCGCGACCGGCGAGCAGAGGCCGTCGTGCGCGAGGTTGGTGGCGACGGCGACGAGCGGCAGGCCGACCCGGGCCGCGGCGAACTTGGCGCAGTCGATGACCTTGCCGCCGCCGAGGCCGACGACCGCGTCGTACTTGCCGGACTTCATCTCGTCGGCCAGCCGGACGGCGTCGTCCAGGGTGCCGCCGCCGACCTCGTACCAGGTCGCACCGGGCAGCGACGGCGCGATCCGCTCCCGCAGCCGCGCACCGGAACCACCGCTGACCGCGACCGCCAGCCGCCCGGAGTGCGAGATGCGCTCGTCGGCGAGGACCCCCGCCAGATCGTCCAGCGCGCCCGGACGGATGTCCACGACCACCGGCGAGGGGATCAGCCGGGTCAGTACTGGCATGCGATCTCCCGGCCCCGCGCGAGGTCGTCGTGGTTGTCGATCTCCACCCACGGCACATCGCCGATCGGCGCCACGTCGATCCGGAACCCGCGGTCCACCAGCTCCTGGTAACCGTCCTCGTAGTACAGCTGCGGATCCCGCTCGAACGTCGCCCTCAGCGCGTCGGCCAGCTCACCCGCGGCCTCCCCCTCGATCAGCGTCACACCGATGTACTCACCCGTCGCCTCCGCCGGATCCATCAGCTTCGTGATCCGCCGCACCCCCCTCCCGGGGTCCACGACGACCTTCATCTCCTCGTCCGCCAAAGACTTCACCGTGTCCAGCGCGAGGATGATCCGCCTGCCCTCACCACGCGCGGCCAGCAGCGTCTTCTCCACCGACACCGGGTGCACCGTGTCCCCGTTGGCGAGGATCACACCCTCCTTCAGAGCGTCCCGGCCGCACCACAGCGAGTAGGCGTTGTTCCACTCCTCCGCCTTGTCGTTGTCGATCAGGGTCAGCTTCAGCCCGTACTTGCGCTCCAGCGCCTCCCGGCGCTCGTACACGGCCTCCTTGCGGTAACCGACGATGACCGCCGCCTCGGTCAGACCCACCTCGGCGAAGTTCCGCAGGGTCAGATCCAGGACGGTGACGGCGTCCGGCCCCTCCTCCGGCCCCACAGGCACCAGAGCCTTGGGCAGAGTGTCGGTGTAGGGGCGAAGACGCCGTCCGGCGCCGGCCGCCAGCACAAGGCCGATCATGCGGGTTCTCCTTCATCGTGTACGGCGGGCGCCCCGGCGGACACCCAGAAGCGGATGCTCTCGGCGAGCACCAGCAGGGCGACGGCCACGGCGAGGACCGTGAGCGCGACCTTGAACTGTGAGGCGGTGAGTACCGCGGCCAGGACGGTGACGAGAAGTGTCCGCCCTTCGTGCCCCCCGGTGGCGCGCACCAGCCAGGCCGGGGGCGCTCCGGCGCTGCCGCGGATGCGGTACACCGTGTCGTAGTGATGGTAGGCGACGGCGGCCACCAGGCCGAACGCCGCGGGAAGCGCCCCGTCCACGCCCGCCGTGCCGGCCAGGGCGAGCACGGTGCCGTACTCGGCGGCCCGGAAGACGGGCGGGACGAGCCAGTCGAGGGCGCCCTTGAGGGGGCGGGCCACGGCGAGCGCGGAGGTGACGGCGTACAGCAGGGCGCCGGCCACCGGCAGCGGGCCGCCGAACCCGGTCAGGGCCGAGCAGGCGACGACCGCGGCGCCGCCGAGCAGGGCGACGGCGGGCACGGCGAGTCCGGGCAGGCCCTTCCCGGCCACGCGCCGCACGGCCTCGCTGAGCGGGCCGGAGTCGGTGAGGTCGGCGAGCGCCTGCGCGGCCCGGTCGGTGCGCCGCGCCGTGCGGGTCACCGAGCGCAGCACGCGGCCCGCCGTGGTGTACGCCGCCGCGAACGCGCAGCCGGCGAGCAGGACGCAGAAGGTGATCCGGGGGGTGGTGACCGCGGTGAGGACGGCGATCATCGCCCAGCGCTCACCGATCGGCAGCACGATCATGCGGCGCACCCAGACCGTCCAGCCGACGCTGTCCAGCCGGTCGGACAGGGCGGCGGTGGGGCTGGTGTTGGCGGTGGCGTCGTGGTTGGCCTCGTTGAAGGAGAAGTCGACCACGTGCCGGCACGTCTGCAGGATCATCGCGCCGAGCGCGAGCGCCCACACGTCGTCGCCGCCGCGGGCCGCGCCGAGGGCGAGGCCGGCGTAGTAGGCGTACTCCTTGGCCCGGTCGAAGGTGGCGTCCAGCCAGGCGCCCAGCGTGGAGTACTTCAGGGCGTAGCGGGCGAGCTGGCCGTCGGTGCAGTCCAGCACGAAGGACGCGAGGAGCAGCACGCCGGCCGCGACGAAGCCGCCGCGCGTGCCGGTGGCCGCGCAGCCGGCCGCGATCAGCGCGGTGAGCAGCGAGGCGGTGGTGACCTGGTTCGGGGTCAGGCCGCGGCGGGCGCACCAGCGGGCGAGGTAGCGCGAGTAGGGGCTGATGAAGAACGTGGTGAAGAAACCGTCGCGGGACTTCACGGCCGACTTCAGGCGTACGGCCTCGTCGTCCACGGCGGCGACGGCCTGCCGGGCCTCGTTGCGCGCCTGCGGGTCGGCGGGCACGACGGCGACCAGGCTGCCCAGCTCCGGGCGGTGCACCGCGCCGCCGTCGGCGTCGAGGGCGGCCGCGATGCGGTCGGCGAGGCAGTCCGCGGCGAGCACGGGGGCGCCGCCCGGGGCGGACCCGGCCGGGGGCTCACCGGCGGTGGCGCCGTGCGCGGAGGTCTCGCGGGCCACGGCCCGGGTGAGGGCCTGCCGGGCGGCCGGCTGGGCGGTGACGGCGCCGGGGACGGCGGCGAGCGGGAAGCGCGGGTCGGTCAGGGCTAGCCGCAGCGCGTGCGGGTGGCCCACGAACCGGGAGTCGACGAGGGCCACGCGCCGGTCGCCGGGCACGGCGGCGAGCAGGGTCTCCGCCTCGGCGGCGTCCGCGGCCACGCGCACGTCGAAGCCGAGCGACCGCAGATCGTTCTCGAGTGACGATCCGGGGACCGGCTGACCGGTGACGATGGCGGTCGACAACCGAACTCACTCCCTGGGGCGGCGCACGCGCGCCGGTCTACTGCGTGGTGGGGCGCCCCTGCCTGCGGCGCCCGGGCGGCATGTCGGCAGAGGCTATCGGATGGGCCGGAGCCCGTGTTCACCGGCCGTTCACGGCCCCGCCCCCGGGGCCCGCCCCGGCTCTTTGCCGCGATCATCATCGGGGATGCGGGGCCCGGCCCACAAACCCGTGCGGCAGACCCGGGCATCCGGGACATGCGGCGGACCGGCATAGGGTGGACGACCATGACGTGGCTGATCACCGGCGGAGCCGGATACATCGGGGCCCATGTGGCGCGGGCCATGGCGGGCGCCGGGGAGAGCGTCGTGGCGCTGGACGACCTGTCGGCGGCCGTCCCCGCCCGCCTCCCGGCCGAGGTGCCGCTCGTGCGGGGCTCGACGCTGGACGGGGCCCTGCTCAAGCGGGTCTTCGCGGAGCACGGCGTGACGGGCGTCGTCCATCTCGCGGCGCGCAAGCAGGTCGCGGAGTCGGTGGCCCAGCCCACCCACTACTACCGGGAGAACGTGGGGGGCCTGGCCACGCTGCTGGACGCGGCCGCCGAGGCGGGTGTCGGCCGGCTGCTCTTCTCCTCGTCGGCCGCGGTGTACGGCAGTCCGGACGTGGACCTGATCACCGAGGACACCCCGTGCGCGCCGGTGAACCCGTACGGCGAGACCAAGCTGGCCGGGGAGTGGCTGGTGCGGGCGGCGGGCCGGGCGCACGGCATCTCCACGGTGTGCCTGCGCTACTTCAACGTGGCGGGCGCGGCGGCCCCGGAGCTCGCGGACACGGGGGTGTTCAACATCGTGCCGATGGTCTTCGACCGGCTGACGCGCGGCGAGGCGCCGCGGATCTTCGGTGACGACTATCCGACGCCGGACGGCACCTGCGTCCGGGACTACATCCACGTCGCCGATCTCGCGGAGGCCCACCTGGCGGCGGCGCGGCGGCTCGCCGACGGCGGCGTCACGGGGGATCTGACGCTGAACATCGGCCGGGGCGAGGGCGTGTCGGTGCGCGAGCTGATCACGGTCGTCGGGGAGGTCACCGGGGACCGCCGGCCGCCCGTGGTCGAGGGGCGCCGCCCGGGCGACGCGCCGCGGGCCGTGGCCTCGGCCGAGCGGGCCGCCCGGACGCTGGGCTGGCGGGCCCGGCGCGGGGTGCGGGAGATGGTCGAGTCGGCGTGGGCGGGCTGGCAACTGCACCACGGCGGGTGAACCGGTCCCGGCGGGGAGCCGGTCCGGCCGGTGAGCCGGCGCCGCCCGCCCCGGCATGTTCCCCGGAACGTTTCCGCAGGTCAGGAAGATGACAACGGTGTTCAGTGCCGCGTTGCCGGACACCCCCGGGCCGTAGTTGACTGGCCCCTGACGGCACTCGGGAGGCGGTGGTCATGGGGGCAGGGCACGACCACGGGCACGCGCACGCGCATGCGCATGCGCCGGCCAGCGGTACGGCCACGGCCGCGTACCGGGGCCGGCTGCGGATCGCGCTGGGCATCACGCTCACCGTGACGGTGGTCGAGGTCGCCGGCGGCCTGGTCGCGGACTCGCTCGCGCTGATCGCGGACGCGGCGCACATGGCGACCGACGCGGTGGGCCTCGGGATGGCGCTGCTCGCCGTCCACTTCGCCGGCCGCCCGCCGAGCGCGAACCGCACCTTCGGCTACGCCCGCGCGGAGATCCTCGCCGCCCTGGCCAACTGCCTGCTGCTGCTCGGCGTCGGCGGCTACGTGCTGTACGAGGCGGTCGAGCGGTTCGTGGAGCCCGCACCGACCCGGGGCGGTCTGATGGCCGTGTTCGGCCTGGTCGGCCTGCTCGCGAACTCCGTCTCGCTCGTGCTGCTGATGCGCGGGCGCAAGGAGAGCCTGAATGTGCGGGGCGCCTTCCTGGAGGTCGCCGCGGACGCCCTCGGCTCGGTGGCGGTGCTGGTCTCGGCGGCGGTGGTCGTGGGCACCGGCTGGCAGGCCGCGGACCCGGTCGCCTCCCTCGTCATCGGGCTGATGATCGTGCCGCGGACGGTCGGGCTGCTGCGCGAGACGCTGGACGTCCTGCTGGAGGCGGCGCCCAAGGGCGTCGACATGGCGGAGGTCCGGGCGCACATCCTGGCACTGGACGGCGTGGAGGACGTCCACGACCTGCACGCCTGGACGATCACCTCGGGCATGCCGGTGCTGTCGGCGCACGTGGTGGTCAGCTCCGAGGTGCTGAACGCGCTGGGCCACGAGAAGATGCTGCACGAGCTCCAGGGCTGCCTGGGCGACCACTTCGACGTGGAGCACTGCACCTTCCAGCTGGAGCCGGGCGGGCACGCGGAGCACGAAGCCCGGCTGTGCCACTGACCGGGCGTGCTCCCGTCGCGCGTCCGCCGGTGGCGCGCTGCGGCGGGCCGCGGGCGCAGCGGCGGCCCGGTCCGGGCCGCGGGTCCGCGCCGGGTGCGGACATGCGGAGGTGCGGAAGTGCCGGGAGTGCCGGATTCGTACGGCAGACTTGGGGGCGAAGACCGAGGCGAAGGATGGGTATGCCGATCACACCTGCCACCGCGACGCACAGCTCGTCGGAGGGCACCGCAGAGGCGATTTTGCTGGAACTGGTCGACGAGAAGGGTGTGACGGTCGGCACGGCGGAGAAGCTGGCCGCCCATCAGCCGCCGGGACTGCTGCACCGGGCGTTCTCGGTGTTCCTCTTCGACGAGCGGGGCCGGTTGCTGCTGCAGCAGCGGGCGCTCGGCAAGTACCACTCCCCCGGCGTGTGGTCCAACACCTGCTGCGGCCACCCCTACCCCGGCGAGGCGCCGTTCGCGGCGGCGGCCCGGCGCACCTCCGAGGAGCTGGGCGTGTCGCCGTCGCTGCTCGCGGAGGCCGGCACGGTCCGGTACAACCACCCGGACCCCGCCTCGGGACTGGTGGAGCAGGAGTACAACCATCTCTTCGTCGGCCTGGTCCAGGCGCCGCCCGCCCCGGACCGGGAGGAGGTCGCCGAGACCGTCTTCGTGACGGCGGCCGAGCTGGCCGAGCGGCACGCCCGGGAGCCGTTCTCGGCCTGGTTCATGACCGTGCTGGACGCGGCCCGTCCGGCGATCAGGGAGCTGACGGGCCCCTCGGCCGGCTGGTAGGCGCCTCAGGAGCAGGCCGCGGGCTTGAGCGGCAGGGCGGCCCAGATCACCTTGCCGCCGCTCGCGGTGTGCTCCATGTCGACCACGCCGCCCGCCTCCCGGGCCACTTCGCGCACCAGGAGCAGTCCCCGGCCGCCGGTCTGGCCGTGGTCGGCCTCCAGGGCGGTCGGGCGGTAGGGGTGGTTGTCCTCCACGGACACCCGCACCCACTCGGCTCCGACGGCGACCTCCACGGCGAGCACGGGCGACAGCAGCGCCGCGTGCCGGACCGCGTTGGTGACCAGTTCGGAGACGATCAGCAGCAGGCCGTGCTCCAGGTCGTCGGAGACCGGCACGCCCTGGCGCAGCAGCAGGTCCCGTACCGCGTGCCGGGCCTGCGGGACCGAGGCGTCCACCGCGGCCGCGGTGAACCGCCAGACGCCCTCGTACGGCAGTGGGCCCGGCGGCCGTCCGCCGCCGCCCGCTGGGCGCGGGCCGTCCCCGCGCCCGTGGTTCTCCATCGTCCGGTCGCCACCCTCGCACTCGATTGTCACCACACGTCGAGTGTTGGTAACGAATCGCTCCTGTCCGCAGTCCTGAACACAAGTTGGCGGGTATCGAACGATCCTGACCGAGTGCGTATGACACCGTCACGGGCGGGACTGTTCCTGTCCCCCGCGCGGCGGTTCGCGAACTAGTCCGACGATAGGGCGTGCCCGTCGCCGGTGGCCGCCCGCAGAGCCGGGCGGGAGCCGGGCGCGAGCCGGGCCGGGAAGGCCCTCGACTACGATCCGCCGCATGGAGCCCCAGCTGTCCCACCAGGTCACCGACTCCGTCGCCACCGTGGTGATCCGTCATCCCGCCAAGCGGAACGCCATGACGGCGGCGATGTGGCGGGCCCTCCCCCCGCTGCTGGAGGCGTGGGCGCACGACCCGGGCGTCCGGGCGCTGGTGCTGACCGGCGAGGGCGGCACCTTCTGCGCGGGCGCGGACATCTCCACGCTCCGGGACTCGCCGCAGGAGGCGCAGCGACTGGCGGTGGCGGCCGAGGAGGCCCTGGCGGCGTTCCCGAAGCCGACGCTCGCCGCGGTGCGCGGACACTGCGTGGGCGGCGGGGCGCAGCTCGCGGCGGCCTGCGATCTGCGGCTGGCGGAGGAGGGTGCGCTGTTCGGGGTGACGCCGGCGAGGCTCGGCATCGTCTATCCGGCCTCCTCGACCCGGCGGCTGGTGTCCCTGGTCGGCCCGGCCACGGCCAAGTACCTGCTGTTCACCGCCGAGTTGATCGACGCGGGGCGAGCGCTGCGCACCGGGCTCGTGGACGAGGTGCTGCCGGCGGGCGAACTGGAGGCGCGGGTCGCCGGACTGACCCGGGTGCTGGTGTCCCGCTCCCAGCTGACCCAGGCCGCGGCCAAGGAGTTCGCGAACGGCCGCACGGACCGGGACGCCCACTGGGCGGAGCAGGCGCGCGGCAGCGGCGACACCGCCGAAGGGGTCGGGGCGTTCCTGGAGCGCAGGGCGCCGCGCTTCACCTGGAGCGTGTCCGCGCCGGGGTGAGGCGGCGGCGGCCGCGCCCTGTCCCGCGCATCGCGCGGCTTCCGGACACGCCGGCGAGGTGCCCGGCTTCCGTCCCGTCACCGGGACCGGACCGGACGGGATGACGGTCTCGTGTCCCGTGCCGTCGCGGACGGGCTGCGGCAGACCGGCGGGGCCGTCGCCACGGTGGTCACGCTCCCGTTCCGGGCGCTCGCCCGGCTGTCCGGCCAAGTGTCGTCCGGCGCGCGCCGGAGCCGGGCCCGGCCCGGGGCCCCGCGCCCCGCCGTCGCGCCGCCCTGATCCCCGGTGGCCGGTGTCACCTGCCACAATTGCCGCGCAACCTCAGTGGAGAAGGCGGTACGGGATCGTGACGACACCCGGGTCTGTGGCAACAGGGTCGATCGAAGGCAGGATCGCCGAGGAACTCGGCGTACGGGAGCGGCAGGTGAAGGCCGCGGTCGAACTCCTCGACGGCGGTTCGACGGTGCCCTTCATCGCCCGCTACCGCAAGGAAGCGACCGAGATGCTCGACGACGCGCAGCTGCGCGCGATCGAGGAGCGGCTGCGCTACCTGCGGGAGCTGGAGGACCGGCGGACCGCGATCCTGGAGTCGGTGCGGGAGCAGGGCAAGCTCACCGAGGAGCTGGAGGCCCGCATCCGGAGCGCCGAGACCAAGGCGCGCCTGGAGGACGTCTACCTGCCCTACAAGCCCAAGCGGCGCACGAAGGCGCAGATCGCCCGCGAGGCGGGCCTGGAACCGCTGGCGGAGGGGCTGCTGGGCGACCCGTCGGTCGAGCCGCTGACCGCGGCGGCCGCCTTCGTCGACGCGGACAAGGGCGTCGCCGGCCCGCAGGCCGCGCTGGACGGCGCGCGGGCGATCCTCACCGAACGGTTCTCCGAGGACGCCGACCTGATCGGCGAGCTGCGCGAGCGCATGTGGGCGCGCGGGCGGCTGGTCGCGAAGGTGCGGGAGGGCAAGGAGGAGACGGGCGCCAAGTTCGCCGACTACTTCGACTTCGCCGAGCCGTTCACCGCACTGCCCTCGCACCGCGTCCTGGCGATGCTGCGCGGCGAGAAGGAAGAGGTCCTGGACCTCGTCCTGGAGCCGGAGGAGCCCACGCAGGGCCCGTCGTCGTACGAGGGGATCATCGCGCACCGGTTCGGGATCGCCGACCGGGGCCGGCCCGCGGACAAGTGGCTGACGGACACGGTCCGCTGGGCCTGGCGCACCCGCATCCTGGTCCATCTCGGCATCGACCTGCGCCTCAGGCTGCGCACGGCCGCCGAGGACGAGGCGGTGGACATCTTCGCCGCGAACCTGCGCGACCTGCTGCTCGCCGCTCCGGCCGGCACCCGCGCGACCCTCGGCCTCGACCCCGGCTACCGCACCGGTGTGAAGGTCGCCGTGGTCGACGCCACCGGCAAGGTCGTCGCCACGGACGTGATCCACCCGCACGTCCCCGCCAACAGGTGGGACGAGGCGATCGCCAGGCTGGCGGGGCTCGCGAAGGAGCACGCGGTCGAACTGGTCGCGATCGGCAACGGCACGGCGTCCCGGGAGACCGACAGGCTCGCCGGTGAGCTCATCGCCCGGCACCCGGAGCTGAAGCTCACCAAGGTGATGGTGTCCGAGGCGGGTGCGTCGGTGTACTCGGCCTCGCAGTACGCCTCGCAGGAACTGCCCGGCCTGGACGTGTCGCTGCGCGGCGCGGTCTCCATCGCCCGGCGCCTGCAGGACCCGCTGGCCGAGCTGGTGAAGATCGACCCGAAGTCGATCGGTGTCGGCCAGTACCAGCACGACCTGTCCGAGGCGAAGCTGTCCCGCTCGCTGGACGCGGTCGTCGAGGACTGTGTGAACGGCGTCGGCGTGGACGTCAACACCGCGTCGGTGCCGCTGCTCGCCCGGGTCTCGGGCATCTCCGCCGGGCTCGCGGAGAACATCGTCGCCCACCGCGACCGATACGGCCCGTTCACGTCGCGCGCGGAGCTGAAGAAGGTGCCGCGGCTCGGCCCCAAGGCGTACGAACAGTGCGCGGGCTTCCTGCGCATCCGGGGCGGCGCCGACCCGCTGGACGCGTCCAGCGTGCACCCGGAGGCGTACCCGGTGGTGCGCCGCATGGTGAAGACCACGGGCCAGGAGGTGGCGTCCCTCATCGGCAACACCGCCGTGCTGCGCTCGCTGCGGCCCGCCGACTTCGTGGACGACACCTTCGGTCTGCCGACCGTGACGGACATCCTGAAGGAACTGGAGAAGCCGGGGCGCGACCCGCGTCCCGCGTTCCGGACGGCCGCCTTCAAGGAGGGCGTGGAGAAGATCTCCGACCTGTCCGCCGGGATGGTCCTGGAGGGGGTGGTGACGAACGTCGCCGCGTTCGGCGCGTTCGTGGACGTCGGCGTCCACCAGGACGGTCTGGTGCACGTCTCGGCGATGTCGAAGTCGTTCGTCAAGGACCCGCGCGACGTCGTCAAGCCGGGTGACATCGTCAAGGTGAAGGTGCTGGACGTGGACATCCCGCGCAAGCGGATCGCCCTCACCCTCCGCCTGGACGACGAGGCCGCCCCGCAGGAGCAGGGGGGCGGCCGGCAGCAGCGCGGCGGCGCCCGGCCGCCGCAGCAGCGGCAGGGCGGCGGCAACCGGCGGCAGGGCCGCGGCGGCGGTGACCGCGGCGGACGCCAGGCCCCGGCACCGGCCGGCGGCGCGATGGCGGACGCGCTGCGGCGGGCGGGGCTGCTGGACCCGAAGAAGCGCTGACGCCCGGTGCGGGCCCCGTGGCGGCGGGGCCCGCGTCAGCGCTCGGTCACCTTGCCGTCCGCGACCTGAAGACGGCGGGTGACGCGCACGGCGTCCAGCATGCGGCGGTCGTGCGTGACCAGCAGCAGGGTGCCCTCGTAGGCGTCGAGGGCCGACTCCAGCTGCTCGATGGCCGGCAGGTCCAGGTGGTTCGTCGGCTCGTCCAGGACGAGGAGGTTGACGCCCCGGCCCTGGAGCAGCGCGAGCGCGGCGCGGGTGCGCTCGCCCGGCGAGAGGGTGGCGGCCGGACGCAGCACATGGCCGGACTTCAGGCCGAACTTGGCCAGCAGGGTGCGCACCTGAGCCGGTTCGGCGCCGGGCACGGCCGCGCCGAAGGCGTCGAGCAGGGTCTCGGGACCGTGGAACAGCTTGCGGGCCTGGTCGACCTCGCCGACCAGGACGCCCGAACCGAGGGCGGCGTGGCCGCGGTCCAGCGGGACACGGCCCAGCAGCACGCCGAGCAGCGTGGACTTCCCGGCGCCGTTCGCCCCGGTGACCGCGACCCGGTCCGCCCAGTCGATCTGCAGGGAGACCGGGCCCAGGGTGAAGCCGCCGCGCCTGACCTCGGCGTCCCGCAGCGTGGCCACGACCGCCCCCGAACGCGGGGCGGACGCGATCTCCATGCGCAGCTCCCACTCCTTGCGCGGCTCCTCTACGGTCTCCAGGCGCTCGATCATGCGCTGGGTCTGGCGGGCCTTGGCGGCCTGCTTCTCGCTGGCCTCGCTGCGGAACTTGCGGCCGATCTTGTCGTTGTCGCCGCCCGCCTTGCGCCGGGCGTTCTTGACGCCCTTGTCCATCCAGGCCCGCTGCATCTGCGCGCGCTCCTGGAGGGCGGTCCTCCTGTCGGCGTACTCCTCGTAGTCCTCACGGGCGTGCCGGCGGGCCACCTCCCGCTCCTCCAGGTAGGCCGCGTAACCGCCGCCGTAGAGATTGATCTGCTGCTGGGCCAGGTCGAGTTCGAGGACCTTGGTGACCGTGCGGGTGAGGAACTCGCGGTCGTGGCTGACGACGACCGTGCCCGCGCGCAGCCCGGTGACGAACCGTTCCAGACGCTCCAGGCCGTCGAGGTCGAGGTCGTTGGTGGGCTCGTCCAGCAGGAAGACGTCGTACCGCGACAGCAGGAGGGAGGCGAGGCCGGCGCGGGCCGCCTGGCCGCCGGAGAGCGCGGTCATCGGCCGGTCCAGGCCGACGGCCAGGCCGAGGGAGGCGGCGACCTCCTCGGCGCGCTCCTCCAGGTCGGCGCCGCCGAGACCGAGCCAGCGCTCGAGGGCGGCGGCGTAGGCGTCCTCGGCGCCGGGCGCGCCGTCGACCAGGGCCTGGGTGGCCCCGTCCATCTCGCGCTGTGCCGCTGCCACGCCGGTGCGGCGGGCCAGGAAGTCCCGGACGGTCTCCCCCGGCCTGCGCTCCGGTTCCTGCGGCAGATGGCCGACGGTCGCGGCGGGCGGGGACAGGCGCAGTTCGCCCTGTTCGGGCGGGGTGAGCCCGGCGAGCATCCGCAGCAGCGTCGACTTGCCCGCGCCGTTGGCGCCGACCAGGCCGATCACGTCGCCGGGCGCGACGACCAGGTCGAGCCCGGCGAACAGGGAGCGGTCGCCGTGTCCGGCGGCGAGGTTCTTGGCGACGAGGGTGGCAGTCATCAGACCGCCGATCCTAGTGGCCGCACCCGCCCTGCCCGGCCGTCCCGTCCGCCTGCCGCCGGCGCCCCGGCCGCCCCCGGCCGGGACGGCAGCAGGTGCAGGCGGGCCCCCCGGAACGGCGTCCGCGCCGGGCACGGCCTATCGTCCTGCCGTGGACAGCGAGCCGAATGCCGAAGTGATCGTGGTCGGGGGCGGGGTGGCCGGGCTGACGACGGCCGTGCTGCTGGCCGAGTCGGGGCGGCGGGTGCGGGTCTGGGCGCGCGAGCCGGCCGAGCGCACCACCTCCGCGGTCGCCGGCGGCCTGTGGTGGCCGTACCGCATCGAACCGGAACCGCTGGCCGGCGCCTGGGCGCTGGAGTCCCTCGCGGTGTACGAGGAGCTGGCGGCCCGGCCCGAGGAGACGGGCGTGCGCCTGGTCGAGGGCCTGCACCACGGGTCCCGGCTGGACGGGCTGGGCGCGTGGGCCGGCCGGGTGCCGGGGCTGCGCGCCGTGGCGGACGGGCTGGCGGCGCGGCTGCCGGTGATCGACATGCCGGTGCATCTGGCGTGGCTGCGGGAGCGGCTGGCGCGGGCGGGCGGTGCGGTGGAGGAGCGGGAGGTGACCGACCTGTCCGCGGTGCCCGCCGCGGTGGTGGTCAACTGCACCGGGCTGGGGGCCCGTTCGCTGGTGCCGGACCCGGCGGTGCGTCCGGTGCGCGGGCAGCTGGTCGTGGTGGAGAACCCGGGGGTCACCACGTGGTTCACCTCCGTCGACGACTCCTCGGCCGCCTCCGCCTACTTCATCCCCCAGCCGGGCCGGCTGCTGCTGGGCGGCACGGCCGAGGAGGACGACTGGTCCCTGGAGCCGGACCCGGCGACCGCGGCGGCGATCGTCGCCCGGTGCGCGGCCGTCCGGCCGGAGATCGCGGGGGCGCGGGTACTGGCCCACCGGGTGGGGCTGCGGCCGGCCCGGCACGCGGTACGGCTGGAACGGCAGCCGCTGCCGGACGGGCGCGCGCTGGTGCACAACTACGGCCACGGCGGCGCCGGGGTGACGGTGGCGTGGGGCTGCGCCCGCGAGACGGCCGGACTGGCCTTCCCGCCCGCCTGAGCCATCGCCACGCCTGCGGTCAGGTCGTGGAACGCGTGCGTCTCGGCCTGGGCGGACGGTACTCCCGTCGACTCCCGTGCGGAAGAGCACGCTCCGGGGGCTCGTGACGGCCGAATGGCGATCGTGTGACAGCGGGGGTCATGGACAGGTCAGACGGCCCGTGGACTGAATAGGCTCCGAACGGACTACTCCGAACGGACCGACGGTCCTGACGACTTGGAGCTGACGTGCACCGCAGAATCCTCGCACCGGGCACCCTGGCTGCGGCCTCCCTCCTGCTGGCGATCCCGGCATCGGCCGCGAGCCACTCCCCCGGCGCGCCGGGCATCGGCGACCCCTACTACCCGAACTACGGCAATGGCGGCTACGACGTCACCCACTACGACCTGAGACTCCAGTACCAGCCGAAGACGGACGAACTGCAGGGCACGGCGACGATCCTGGCGAGGACCACGCAGGACCTGTCCAGCTTCGACCTGGACTTCCTGCTGGACGTCGGCGAGGTGCGGGTCAACGGCGCGAAGGCGGCCTTCACGACGTCCGGTCAGCACGAACTGGTCGTCACCCCGAGGACGCCGCTGGCGAAGGGCACGGCGCTCACGGTCGTGGTCCGCTACAGCGGGGTGCCGTCGACGAAGAGCGCCTACGGTTTCACCTCCTGGCACCGCACGCCCGACGGCGGTGTGGCGGCCAACGAGCCCGAGGCCGCCTGGTGGTGGTTCCCGAGCAACGACCACCCGACCGACAAGGCCACCTACGATGTGTCGGTGTCCGTCCCCGACGGCACCCAGGCCGTCTCGAACGGCACCCTGCAGTCCACCAGTTCCAAGCTGGGGTGGACCCGCTACAACTGGCGGCAGAACAAGCCGCAGGCCACCTACCTGGCCACGCTCGCGCTGGGCAGGTTCGACATCACCACCGGCACCTCCGAGGGCGGGGTGCCCGTCGTCAACGCCTACAGCAGGGACCTGGGCGACGAGGCGGGGGCCGCGCGGGCCAGCGTGGAGCGCACCGGCGAGATCGTGGACTGGCTGAGCGGCTGGTTCGGGCCGTATCCGTTCGCCTCGGCGGGCGGTTACGTGCCGAACACCACCACCGGGTACGCGCTGGAGACGCAGACCCGTGTCTACTACAGCCCGCGGCAGTTCGCCAACGGCGCCAACACCTCCCTGGTGGTGCACGAGCTGGCCCACCAGTGGTACGGCGACGACGTGTCGGTCGAGCGCTGGAAGGACATCTGGATCAACGAGGGCTTCGCCCGGTACGCGCAGTGGCTGTGGTCCGAGCACGAGGGCGAGGGCACCGCGCAGGAGCTCGCCGACTACGTGTACGCCTCCCACCCGGCCGACGACCCGTTCTGGACGGTCGCCCCCGGCGACCCGGGCCCGGACGCCCAGTTCGACATCGCCGTCTACGACCGGGGCGCCGCTGCCCTCCAGGCCCTGCGCAACGAGATCGGCGACGACGCGTTCTTCGCGGTCCTGAAGGGCTGGCCGAAGGAGCACGCCTACGGCAACGCCTCGGTGGCGGACTTCCAGAAGTACGCCGAGCAGGTCTCCGGCGAACCCCTGTCCGCGCTGTTCGACACCTGGCTGTTCCAGCCGTCGAAGCCGGCCTCGCCCGCGGCCCGCACCCTGGCGAAGGCGGGTCCGGTGACGCAGCCGCAGTCGTGGAAGAAGATCGAGGCGACGAACGACGTGCACGGGCACTGACGCCGCGTCCGCCTCACCGGCCGGGCCCGGCCGCCCGCAGGAGGTCCTCCCGGCCGATCGCGGCCACGCGGGTGGCCGGGACCGTGCAGGCGTAGGCCCCCGCGATCGCGCCGAACCGGGCACAGCGCTCGGGCGGCTCGCCGGTTAGGCGGCCGTACAGGAACGCGGCGGCGAAGGCGTCGCCCGCGCCGTTGGAGTCGACCACCGGCGCGGGCGGGGCCGCCGCCGGGACCCGGGTCAGCTCGCCGCCCGCCAGCAGGTACGCGCCCTCCGCTCCGGCGGTGGCGACGACGGCCGCGGCGCGGCCCCGCTCGGCGATGCGGCGCATCGTCGGTACGGGGTCGGTGAGGGCGGCGGCCGACAGGAACACGACGTCCGCCGCGTACGCGAACGGCTCGTGGTACGGGTTCACGCCGTCCCAGTCGTGCAGGTCCGTGGAGAGCGGCACGCCGGTCTCCCGGAGCACCGGCAGGGCGTGCGCGCACGGCTGGGTGATGGTGACGTGCACGTGCCTGCCGGCTGCGGCCAGCTCGCGCAGGGCCGCCTTGGGGAAGCGGTCGCCGGGGCGGGCGCGGCTGGTGTCGTACAGGGACAGGCGGCGGCCGTCCGGGGCGACCAGGTTGACCGCCCGCTTGGTGCCGGCCGGCTGGGGCAGCGCGGTCAGGGCGATGCCGTGCTCGCGGTGCAGGGCGCGCACGAGGTCCCCTTCGGGGTCGTCGCCGAGCAGGTCGAGGTGGTGGGTGCGCAGGCCCAGCGCGGCCAGGCCCAGGGCGACGAAGTCACCGGTCTGCCCGGCGCGGGTGCGGATCCCCGCCTCGATCATGTAGCTGTCGGCGTACGGCAGGGGCAGCCCGGGGACGGGGACGACGGTGTCCACGCCGGCCCCGCCCAGCACCAGCACGTCGATCCCGTCCGCCTGCGCGGTCATGTGCCGCCCCCCCCCGTCGTCGTCCGCCGTCCGGCGCTCGCGCGCCGCCGCACCAGCATGCCGCGGCGCCGCCGGCCCCGGGGCCGCTACTGCGTGGCCGACAGTTCCGTCAGCTCCCGGTCGGCGTTCCGGGACACCCGGCGGCGGACGCCGAACCAGCCCGCGACCAGCATGACGGCGATCACCGGGACGAGCAGCAGGGTCTTGCGGCCGACCTCGGCGTCGTTCCACATCATGCCGAGGCAGACCAGCAGGAAGACGATGGTGGCGATCTCCGTGACGGGGCTGAACTTCAGCTGGAAGTGCGGCCGGGTCACCAGGCCCGCGCGGGCGCGCCGGACGAAGATCATGTGGCAGATCATGATGATCACCCAGGTGCTGATGATGCCGAGGGAGGCGACGTTCAGCACGATCTCGAAGGCCTGGCTGGGCATCAGGTAGTTCAGCACGACGCCGAGCACGCAGACCGCGCAGGTCAGCAGGATGCCGCCGTAGGGGACCTGGCTGCGGTTCATGCGCGCGGTGAACTTCGGCGCGGAGCCGGCGGTGGCCATGGAGCGCAGGATGCGGCCGGTGGAGTACAGGCCGGAGTTGAGCGAGGACATGGCGGCGGTCAGCACGACCAGGTTCATCACGTCGCCGGCCGCCGGGACGCCGATCTTCGACAGCACCGTCACGAACGGGCTCTGGTCGGCGGAGTACACCGAGCCGGGCAGCAGCAGCGCCAGCAGCACGACCGAGCCGACGTAGAACAGGCCGACGCGCCACATGATCGAGTTCACCGCGCGGGGCACGATCTTCTCCGGCTCGGCGGTCTCGCCGGCGGCCACGCCGACCAGCTCCAGGGCGGCGTAGGCGAAGATCACGCCCTGCATGACGAGGACGACCGGCATCAGGCCGTGCGGGAAGACACCGCCGTGCTCGGTGATGACGCCGAGCCCCGGCTCGCTGCCGCCGACGTCGTGCCGGGTCGCCAGCAGGAAGACGCCGACCAGCATGAAGCCCACCAGCGTGGCGACCTTGATGATCGCGAACCAGAACTCCATCTCGCCGAAGATCTTCACCGAGATCAGGTTCACGGCGAGGACCACGGCGAGCGCGATCAGGGCGAGCACCCACTGCGGGATGGACGTGAACAGGCTCCAGTAGTGCGTGTAGAGCGCGATCGCGGTGATGTCGGCGATGCCGGTGGTCGACCAGTTCAGGAAGTACATCCAGCCGGCGACGTAGGCGCCCTTCTCGCCCAGGAACTCGCGCGCGTACGACACGAAGGACCCGGAGGACGGGCGGTACAGGACCAGCTCGCCCAGGGCCCGGACGACGAAGAAGGCGAACACGCCGCAGACCAGGTAGGCCAGGGCGAGCGCCGGGCCCGCGTTGTGCAGGCGTCCTCCGGCGCCCAGGAAGAGGCCGGTGCCGATGGCTCCGCCGATGGCGATCATGTTGACGTGGCGGGCCTTGAGGTCCTTGCTGTAACCGGCGTCGCCCGCGTCCGCGGGCGTACGGGCCGCCTCGGGATGGGTGGCGGCCTGAGCCGACTGCACGGCGTCCTTGCTCACGGGTGGTACCACTTCCTGGTGCGCCCGGGCCTCGTGGGCCCGGGTGTCCGTACGTTCTCGGCCCGCACCACCCTGGTGGTCGCGGCACAGACCAAGACGGCAGCTTCCCAGAGGGTTCCAGCGGCACGCGGTGATCCACGTCACAGAGCGGTGTTTCTCACAACCGGCGGGACGTGCGGGGAAGCACCCCTCGCGCGGTGGGGCTCCGTGCCGCCCGTGAGGTGTCACGGCATGGGAGGGACAGCGATACTGCTGCACATGACGACCGACACCAGCGAGCGGACGGAGCCGGGCGGGCCCACCCTGACGATAGACGAGCTGGCCGCGAAGGCGGGCGTCACCGTCCGCACCGTCCGCTTCTACGGCACCCGGGGCCTGCTGCCGCCGCCGGTGCTCGGTCCGCGCCGGGTCGGACGCTACGGGCCGGAGCACCTGGCGCGGCTCGCCCTGATCGACGAACTGCAGCGGCAGGGCATGACGCTCTCGGCGATCGAGCGGCACCTGCGCCGGCTGCCGCCGGACCTGAGCGCCCAGGACCTCGCCGTGCACCGCGCGGTGGTCGCCTCCTGGGGGCCGGACACGGTGGAGACGGTGACCCGTGAGGAGCTGCACCGGCTGGCGGGGCGCGAGCTGAGCGACGGGGACGTGGCCCGTCTGACCGCCCTCGACGTGGTCACGCCCGGGGACGGCGGCTACCGGGTGGACGCGGGACTGGTCCGGCTCGGCGTCGAGCTGCTCGACGTGCCGCTGTCGCAGGAGGTGGTCCTCGCGGCCCGGGAGGTGCTGCTGGAGCACTCCCGCGCGGCGGCGCAGGAGCTGTCCCGGCTGCTGCGCGAGGCGGTGTCGGAGCTGGCCGCACCGGATGTGAAAGCGCTGACGGCCCATATGCACCCGCTGGTCGTGCAGGCCCTGCTCACCACCTTCCGGCGTGCGCTGCGGCAGGAACTGCGCGGCTGGCTGAACGCCCCGCACGACGGCGGACAGGGCTGAGGGCGCGGGCGGGGCGGCGGCGCGGGCGGGGCGGCGGCGCGGGCGGCGCCGAGGCGCGGGGCGTGCCGCCGGCACCGGGCGCCGGGACCCGCACGGTGCCGGCGCCCGGCGCGGCGGCCCCCGCGAGCGGGTGGCTCCCGGACGCCGGCGGCCGGGTGCTGCCGCCGCGCCGGGGAGCGCCGCGGGGAGAGGACGCGCCGGCGGTCAGCGGGCGTCGGTGAAGGTCTCCCCCTTCCCGGCCTTCGCCACGAGCAGGGCGGGCGGGGTGAACCGCTCGCCGTAGCGGTCGGCCAGTTCGCGCGCGCGGGCGACGAATCCCGGCAGGCCGCCTTCGTAGCCGTTGATGTACTGCAGCACGCCGCCGGTCCAGCCGGGGAAGCCGATGCCGAGGAGGGACCCGATGTTGGCGTCGGCGACCGAGGTCAGGACGCCCTCCTCCAGCAGGCGTACGGTGTCGAGCGCCTCGGAGAAGAGCATCCGCTCCTGCATGTCCCGGAACGGGATCCGGTGTCCCGGCCGGGTGAAGTGCTCGCGCAGGCCCGGCCAGAGCGCGTCCCGCCTGCCGTCCTCGGTGTAGTCGTAGAAGCCGGCGCCGCCGCTGCGGCCGGTGCGGCCGAACTCGTCGACCATGCGGTCGATGACCGCCTCCGCCGGGTGCGCCGTCCAGGTGCCGCCCGCCTCCTCCACGGCCCGCTTCGTCTCGTTGCGGATCTTGCGCGGCAGGGTGAGGGTCAGCTCGTCCATCAGGGCCAGCACCTTGGCCGGGTAGCCGGCCTGCGCGG
Organism: Streptomyces sp. NPDC006193; assembly: GCF_040613915.1. Taxonomy (NCBI): domain Bacteria; kingdom Bacillati; phylum Actinomycetota; class Actinomycetes; order Kitasatosporales; family Streptomycetaceae; genus Streptomyces; species Streptomyces sp. NPDC006193. Next base: position 57,499 of record NZ_JBEXTB010000029.1, on the reverse strand, counting down.
CGGCCTGCTCGACGGAGGCGGGTTCGATCCCCTCGCCGACCATGGCGACGCCCTCGTTGATGAAGTGGCCGATCACCCGCGAGGTGAAGAAGCCGCGCGAGTCGTTGACGACGATCGGCGTCTTGTCGATCTGCCGGACCAGGTCGAAGGCCCGCGCCAGGGCCTCGTCGCCGGTGCGCTCGCCCTTGATGATCTCGACGAGCGGCATCTTGTCGACCGGGGAGAAGAAGTGCAGTCCGATGAAGTCGGACTGCCGCTGCACGCCCTCGGCGAGCGCGGTGATCGGCAGCGTGGAGGTGTTGGAGCACAGCAGCGCGTCCGGGGCGACGACCGGCTCGGTCTCCTGGAACACCTTGTGCTTGAGCGCGGTGTCCTCGAAGACGGCCTCGATGACCGCGTCGCAGCCCGCGAGGTCGGCGGTCTCGGCGGTGGGGGTGATCCGGGCGAGCAGCGCGTCCGCCTTGGCCTGGCTGGTACGGCCCCTCGCGACGGCCTTGGCGCACAGCTTCTCGGAGTGGCCCTTGCCCTTGACGGCAGCCTCCAGGGAGACGTCCTTGAGGACGACGTCGATGCCCGCGCGGGCGCAGGCGTAGGCGATGCCGGCGCCCATCATGCCGGCGCCGAGGACGGCCACCTTGCGGACCCGGCGGGGCTCGACGCCCTGGGGGCGGTTGGCGCCGGAGTTGACCGCCTGGAGGTCGAAGAAGAACGCCTGGATCATGTTCTTGGCGGTCTGCCCGGTGACCAGCTCGGTGAAGTAGCGGGTCTCGATCGTGCTCGCGGTCTCGAAGTCGACCTGGGAGCCCTCGACGGCCGCGGCGAGGATGTTGCGCGGGGCCGGGTACGGGGCGCCGTTGGTCTGCTTGCGCAGGCTGGCCGGGAAAGCGGGCAGGTTGGCGGCGAACTTCGGATGGGCGGGGGTGCCGCCGGGGATCTTGTAGCCGGGCCGGTCCCAGGGCTGCTGCGACTCGGGGTGGGCGTCGATGAAGGCGCGGGCCCTGGCGAGCATCTCCTCCTCCGTCGCGGCCACCTCGTGGACCAGGCCGTTCTCCAGGGCCCGCCGCGGCGAGTACTGGGTGCCCTGGAGCAGCACCTTCAGCAGTGCGTCCGTGATGCCCATCAGGCGCACGGTGCGGGTGACGCCGCCGCCCGCGGGCAGCAGGCCGAGGGTGACCTCGGGCAGGCCGATCCTGGAGCCGGGGGCGTCCAGGGCGATGCGGTGGTGGGAGGCGAGCGCGATCTCGTAGCCGCCGCCGAGGGCCGCGCCGTTGAGGGCGGCGACGACCGGTTTGCCGAGGGTCTCGATGCGGCGCAGCGCGCTCTTGATCTCGGTGGCGGCGTCGAACACCTGCTGGGCGTCCTCGGGCCGGGCCCTGATCATGTCCTTCAGGTCGCCGCCCGCGAAGAAGGTCTTCTTGGCGGAGGTGTAGACGATGCCGCGGATGGAGTCCTTCTCGGCCTCCGCGCGCGCGGCGACCGCCGTGATGGAGGCCCGGAAGGCCTGGTTCATCGTGTTCGCCGACTGGTGGGGGTCGTCCAGGACGAGGGTGACGACACCGGTGTCGTCCTGCTCCCAGCGGATGGTGGTGCTCTCGGTCATGACAGTCGTCTCCGTTGAGGTCGCGTGTTTCCGCAGGGAGTTCAGATGCGTTCGACGATGGTGGCGATGCCCATGCCGCCGCCCACGCAGAGCGTGGCGAGGCCGTAGCGCTTGTCCTGGCGTTCCAGTTCGTCGACGAGCGTGCCGAGGATCATCGCGCCGGTGGCGCCGAGCGGGTGGCCGAGGGCGATGGCGCCGCCGTTGACGTTGACCTTGTCCAGGGACAGGCCCATGTCCTTCACGAAGCGGAGCACGACCGCGGCGAACGCCTCGTTGATCTCGACCAGGTCGATGTCGTCGATGGTGAGGCCCGCCTTCGCCAGGGCCTTGCGGGTGGCGGGGGCGGGGCCGGTGAGCATGATGGTGGGCTCGGATCCGGAGACGGCCGCGGAGACGATCCGGGCGCGCGGGGTCAGGCCGTGGCGCTCGCCGGCCTCCCGGGAGCCGATGGCGACGAGCGAGGCGCCGTCCACGATGCCGGAGGAGTTGCCGGCGTGGTGGACGTGGTCGATCTTCTCCACCCAGTGGTACTTCTGCAGCGCGACGGCGTCGAAGCCGCCCATCTCGCCGATCTCCGCGAAGGACGGCTTCAGCCCGGCGAGGGAGTCGGCGGTGGTGCCGGGGCGCAGGTGCTCGTCGTGGTCGAGGACGACCAGGCCGTTGCGGTCCCGGACGGGGACGACCGAGCGGTCGAAGCGGCCTTCCTTCCAGGCGGTGGCGGCGCGCTCCTGGGACAGGGCCGCGTACTCGTCGACGTCCCGGCGGGAGAAGCCCTCGATGGTGGCGATCAGGTCGGCGCCGATGCCCTGCGGCACGAAGTTCACGGCGAGGTTGGTCATCGGGTCGTTGAACCAGGCGCCGCCGTCGGAGGCCATCGGCACGCGCGACATGGACTCGACGCCGCCCGCGAGGATCAGGTCCTCCCAGCCCGAGCGGATCTTGGCGGCGGCCAGGTTGACGGCTTCCAGACCGGAGGCGCAGAAGCGGTTCTCCTGCACGCCGGCGACGGTGTCCGGCAGTCCGGCGGCGATGGCGGCGATCCTGGCGATGTCGGAGCCCTGGTCGCCCACGGGGCCGACGACGCCGAGCACGATGTCGTCGATCGCGGCCGGGTCCAGGCCCGGGAAGCGGTCGCGGATCTCGTGGATGAGGCCGACGACCAGATCGATGGGCTTGGTGCCGTGCAGGGCGCCGTTCGCCTTGCCGCGCCCGCGCGGGGTGCGGATCGCGTCGTACACGTACGCTTCGGTGCTCACTGGTGTGCCTTTCGGGAGGGTGGGCCGGGCGGGGCGGGGCGTGGGCGGCCGCCGTCGGCGACCGGGGCGGGGGCCGGGGCCGCGGGTATGCCCCAGTCCCGGGCGACCGCCTCGGTGTCGGCGCCGGGCCGGGCGGGGCCGGTGCGGACGGCGGTGGGGGTGGCGGAGAACCGGGGGGCGGGGGCGGGCTGGGTGATGCCGTCGTGGTCGGTGAAGGTGCCGCGGGCGGCCAGGTGCGGGTGGTGCGGGGCCTCGCGCAGGCTCAGCACGGGCGCCACGCACGCGTCGGAGCCGTCGAAGACCGCGGTCCACTCGGCACGGGTGCGGGACCTGAAGGCGGCGGCGATGCCCGCGCGCAGCTCGTCCCAGCGGGCCGGGTCCTCGCGGGCGGACGCCAGGTGCTCCAGGCCGAGCAGGCGCAGGAACTCCGCGCAGAACCTGCCCTCCAGGGCGCCGACCGCCATGTACCCGCCGTCGGCGGTCGCGTAGGTGCCGTAGTAGGGGCAGCCGCCGTCCAGGAGGTTGGCGGCGCGCCGGTCCTGCCACGCGCCGGCGGCGAGCATGCCGTGGATCATCGCGGACAGGTGGGCGGTGCCGTCGACGATGGCGGCGTCGATCACCTGGCCGGCGCCGGTCGCGCGCGCGTGGTGCAGGGCGGCGAGGACGCCGACGACCAGGTAGAGGGAGCCGCCCGCGTAGTCCCCGAGGAGGTTGGCGGGGGCGGTCGGGGGCTCCTCGGGTCGGCCGGTCATGCCGAGCGCGCCGGTGACCGCGATGTAGGCGATGTCGTGGCCCGCGCGGTGGGCGAGGGGGCCGTCCTGGCCCCAGCCGGTCATGCGGCCGTAGACCAGGCGGGGGTTGCGGGCGTGGCAGGGGGCGGGGCCGACGCCGAGCCGCTCGGCGACCCCCGGGCGGTAGCCCTCGATGAGGATGTCGGCCCGCTCGGCGAGGTCCAGGACGCGTGCGGGGCCGTCCGGCGTCTTCAGGTCGACCAGGACCGAGCGCTTGTTGCGGTTGGTGACGTCGTGGGCGGGGTCGACGGCGAGGCCGGGTCCGCCGGGGCGGTCCACCCGGACCACGTCGGCGCCGAGGTCGGCCAGCAGCATGGCGGCGAACGGGCCCGGCCCGATGCCGGCCAGTTCCACCACGCGCACACCGGACAGCGGGCCGGGGCCCGGCGTCGGCGTCTTCGGCGTCGTCATGCGACCAGCTCCCCGCGTGTGTGACACACCTGATGTAACACCGGCGATGCTAGGAATGCGGTGCACCCGGCACAAGACCTGAACGAGCAAGCGCTTAGCCGAGTGCCCGGCCGGCCGGTTCACCACCCGGAGGAGTGACGGGCCGCCCCGCGCCGGCGCCGGCGCCGGCGGGAGGCGCGGGTGCCCGGTTCGGCTCCCCGGCCGTCCGGCGCGACCGTCCGGTCCGTCCGGGTCCGGGCGCGGGCGGCCTCGCCCGTCCGCCCGGCGGTTACTCCTATCGGGTGAACGTGGCCGGTCGCGCCGACGGTCGCGCCGACGGTCGCGCCGGTGCGGACGAGCGCCTTCCGGCCGGTTCCGGCCGCCGCCCGGAACCCTGGGAACCGCCCGGCCGCGCCCGGCGCGGGAAGCGCGCACGCATGCGCCTCCTCCCGCTTCTTCAGGGCATTCCTGGCCACGGCCACCGCTGCCTCCGGGCTGGTCGTCGGACTCCGCACCCCTCACGCTAGCCTCAGCCACCGACAGCGGCGCGGGCTGCACGGCGTGCTGCACGAACCAAGGGGTGTCATGAGCAGGCTGAACAGGACGGACCGTCCCTACGACCTGGTGCTCTTCGGGGCCACGGGCTTCGTCGGCACGCTCACCGCGCGGTACCTCGCCGCACACGCGCCGAAAGACCTGCGCTGGGCGCTCGCCGGCCGCGACCCGAGCAGGCTGGAGCGGCTGCGCGAGGAGCTGCCCGGCGGCGCGGAGGCCGGCGTCCTGCGGGCCGACGTGACCGAGCCGGCCACCCTGCGCGCCCTCGCCGAGCAGGCGCGCGTCGTCGCCACGACCGTGGGGCCCTACGTGCTGCACGGCGAGGAACTCGTCGCCGCCTGCGCCGACACCGGCGCCGACTATCTCGACCTCACCGGCGAGCCGGAGTTCGTCGACCTCATGTACGTCCGGCACGACACCCGCGCGCGCGAGACGGGCGCGCGCCTGGTGCACGCCTGCGGCTTCGACTCCGTGCCGCACGATCTGGGCGTGTACTTCACGGTCCGCCAGCTGCCGCAGGGCGTCCCGCTGACCGTGGACGGCTATGTGACCGCGGACGCGGCCTTCTCCGGCGGCACCCTCGCCTCGGCGCTGAACCAGGTCGCCCGCGCACGGCGGATGCGGGCCGCCGCGCGCGAGCGGGCCCGGCACGAACCCCGGCTGCCGGGACGCCGGGTGACGGCTCCGGCGGGCCCGCCGAGGTACGCCGCGGAGGTCGGCGCCTGGGCGCTGCCGCTGCCGACGATCGACCCGCAGATCGTGCGCCGCTCGGCACGGGCGCTGGAGCGGTACGGCCCGGACTTCCGCTACCGGCACTACGCCGCCGTGGAGCGCCTGCCGGTCGCCCTCGGCGGGGCCGCCGCCGTGGGCGCGGTGGCGGCCGCGGCCCAGCTGCCGCCCGCCCGGCGCTGGCTGTCGGACCGGTTGAAGCCGGGCGACGGACCCAGCGCCGAGAAGCGGGCGAAGAGCTGGTTCCGCGTGCGGTTCGTCGGCGAGGGCGGCGGCAGGCGCGTCTTCACGGAGGTCGCCGGCGGCGACCCCGGGTACGACGAGACGGCGAAGATGTTCGCCGAGGCCGCCCTGTGCCTGGCCTTCGACGACCTTCCGCCCACGGCCGGTCAGGTGACGACGGCCCAGGCGATGGGCGACGCCCTGACCGGGCGGCTGCGCGCCGCCGGGATCACCTTCCGGGTGGCGGCGGGACGCTAGACGGACGAGTCCGACGTCGAAGACTCAGGAGCGGCCGCCGAGGCTTGCGGCCACGGCGGTCAGCCGGCCCAACGCGTGAGCCACGCCGAGCCCGTCCATGTAGTCGCGGACATGCACGATCCGGCCGTCGCGGACCCGGATCACCAGGAGGCCCGGGAAGCTGAAGGGCCGGCCGGTCGTGGTCACGGTCCCGGAGACGACCTGCTCGACGACGATCACCTCCGGGTCGGTGCTCTCGTGCACGACGACTTCGCGGATCTCCTGCGGTTGCGCCGGGCTCGCTTTCCAGGCCGCTCGATACCCCGCGCGGACCTCTTCGCGTCCCTGGTAGCGCTCGGGCATGCCGGGGAAGAGGAAAGGGAACTCGTGCACGGCGTCGACCGCGTACAGATCGGCCAGATCGTCCGCGGACTTGTCGAGCATCGCCCGCTGGTAGCGGGCCAGGACCTCACGAGGGCCGAGGTCGGCCGAGGTGGTGTCCGACATGGCGGTGGGCTCCGTTCGGTTGCGCGTGGACGAGTGCTTTCGACCGCTGGGCCGGAACGTCGGGGCGTCGAGCCCGCGGACCGGACGAGGGTCTCCAACACCCGGTTGTGAGGCCCGACTTGAGGACCCTCTTCACCGCACTCTATGTGAGGATCGTCGTTCGGACGTGAGTGGCGGCGCTGTGGCGAGCCGATGCCGAAGAAGGCCGCCGCTGATCGAGTCGGTCGACGACACCCCCGAAGGGCAGCCCGACCTGGGACAGCACGGCGGACGGACCCTGGATCGGCGCACCTGTCACCCGCGCGCTGATCGCGTACGACCACTGATCACATGGACTCGTCCGTCCGGTCGGTTCCGGGTGGCGGCGGGGCGCTCGGCCGGGCCGTCGGGGCCGCCCCGGCCTCGCCGCCGCGGCCGGGACGGCCCGCACGGCACGACCCGGCCGCCTCCCGCAGGGCCTGCCGGCACAGGGCGTCCGCCCGGCGCGTGGTCTCCGGCAGCCGGTAGGCCGGGGTCAGCGCGAGGGTGTGCGCCACGGCGTTGCCGAGGCTCACCCGGTGGCCGACGGAGACGAACACCGGTTTGACGCCGTCCCGGGTGCGCACGGCGCGCCCGACCTCCTCGGTCCCGGCGAGCAGCGGCGTCCAGCCGCCCCGCGCAGGCGCCGGTTCGTCGTAGGCGAAGGTGAACGGGTTCTTCGCGACCCCGAGCACCGGCAGGCCGGTGAGCACGCCCAGGTGGCTCGCCAGCCCGAAGCGGCGCGGGTGGGCCAGGCCGTAGCCGTCGCACACGACCAGGCCGGGCGGGCACGGCAGCCGCTCCAGTGCGGCGGTCACGGCGGGGATCTCGCGGAAGGCGAGCAGGCCCGGCACGTACGGGAAGGACACCCGGCCCACCGCCGTGGCCTGCGCCACGACGTCCAGCGTGGCGGCGTCCAGCACGACGGCCGCCGCCGCGACGAGGTCCAGGCCGTCGTCGTAGGCGACGTCCACCCCCGTGACCAGACCCGTCCCCGGCGGGGGCCCCGGTTCGTCGAGCACCACCCGGCCGCGCAGGTCGTCCTGGACGGCGCGGGCCTCCTCCTCGGTCGCGGGCCAGCCCGCCGGTACGCCAACGATGGTCATGACGGGGGACTGTACGGGCCCGCCGCGCGCCGCCCGCCGGGCGGGGTGGGCTCAGCCCTTCTTGGAGTCCAGCGCGCGCCGCAGCTGCTCCTTGTTCATGTGCGAGCGGCCTTCGATGCCGCGCTGCCGCGCCTCGTTGTACAGCTGGTCGCGGGTCGGGCCCTGGGGGCCGGACCGGTTGCCCGACCGCCGGCCTCCCCGCTCGCCGGAGGACATGTCCTGCGTCGAGCTGCGGCTGGCGGTCCTGGACTCACCGGAGCGGGCGCGTTCCTTGTTCACCGTCCGTGCGGCGATCTCCTTGGCGCGTCCCTCGCTCTCACCCCGGTCCTGTGCGCTCTGCTTGATGTGCTCGTACTGACGCTCGCGTTTGGGGCTGGAACCGGCTGGCATGATCGCTCCCTTCCTCTGCGGCGAAGAAACGGGTACCCGTGTTCAGGTCGCTCACGTCACCCGCCGACCGCGTCCGCGCCCCGCGCATGAAACACGGTGACCGAGGTCACTCGTTCCATGTGTGCACGCACCGGCCGTTTCCTTCGTCTCCTGAAGTGCCGGGCGTCACACGTCCGGCACAACCAGCCGTCACGAGGGAGCAGGCGTTGTCCACCGTCATCGAGCAGCCCGTAGAGGCCCGTCTCGTCGCCGCCGCACCGCGCATGCCGAGCATTCCCGCCACGCTGCGCTACGACCGGCGCGATCCGTTCGCCGTCCGCATGACGTTCCCGGCCCCGGCCACGCTGGAGGGCGTGGAGGTGTGCTGGACGTTCTCGCGGGAACTGCTCGCGGCCGGACTGGAGGGGCCCGAGGGCGACGGCGACGTCCGTGTGCGGCCGTACGGGTACGACCGCACGGTGCTGGAGTTCCACGCCCCGGAGGGCACCGCGGTCGTCCATGTGCGCTCGGGTGAGATACGCCGGTTCCTGCGGGCGGCCGGCCGTCTGGTCCCCGCCGGCCTGGAACACCTCCAGCTCGACCTGGACGGCGACCTGGCCGAGCTGATGCGGGACGCCTGCTAGAGCCGGCGCGCGCGCCGGAGGAGGCGCGCGCGGGAGAAGGGCGGCGTGCGAAACGCGTTGACAGCCCTCCGGCTCCCTCCTACGGTGTACAGCGGTTCTGTAGCCGTCGACAGGAGAAGGACGTTGCTCGTCTGAGGTCCCGGGACACCGCGTCGCACCGGTGAGGTGTGCGCGGCGTACGACCTCGGCGTCCGAGCCGTCCCTGCGGCACAGGCCCTCTCCACGGCCTCTTCCCGTGCCGCCCCCTCGGTTTCCGCCTCGCGGTGTCTCGACTACGCGTCCACCCGACCGCACGCACTCTGCGAGGCGCCCATGTCCGCTTCCCTCACCTGCACGTCCCTGTCCTTCGCGTGGCCCGACGGCACCGCCGTCTTCGACGGCCTCGACATCGCCTTCGGCCCCGGCCGCACCGGCCTGGTCGGCGTGAACGGATCGGGCAAGTCCACCCTGCTGAGACTGCTGGCCGGGGAACTCGCCCCGGCCGGCGGCGCCGTCAAGGCGGTCGGCGAGATCGGCTACCTGCCGCAGCACGCCGCCCTCGACACCGCGCTCCGCGTCGACCAGGCCCTCGGCATCGCCGGCCGGCGGGCCGCGCTGCACGCCATCGAGGCCGGCGACGTCTCCGAGGAGCACTTCGAGACGGTCGGCGACGACTGGGACGTCGAGGAGCGCGCCCTGGCCGCCCTCGGACAGCTCGGCCTCGGCCACATCGGTCTCGACCGGACCGTGGGCGAGGTGTCCGGCGGCGAGTCGGTGCTGCTGCGGCTCGCCGCGCTGCTGCTGCGCCGCCCCGACGTCCTGCTGCTGGACGAGCCCACCAACGACCTCGACGTGTACGCGCGCCGGCGGCTGTACCAGGCCGTCGCCTCCTGGTCCGGGGTGCTGGTCGTGGTCAGTCACGACCGGGAACTGCTCGACCTGGCCGACCGGATCGCGGAGCTGCGCTCGGGGGAGGTCACCTGGTACGGCGGCAACTACTCGGCCTACGAGGAGGCCCTGGCCGTGGAGCAGGAGGCGGCCGAGCGGACGGTCCGGGCCGCCGAGGCCGACGTGCGCAAGCAGCGGCGCGAACTGTCCGACGCCCAGGTCAAACTGGCCCGGCGCAAGAGGTACGGGCAGAAGATGTGGGACTCCAAACGCGAACCGAAGATCGTCATGGGGGCGCGCAAGCGCGCCGCGCAGGAGTCCGCGGGCAAGCACCGCATCCTCCACGAGGAGCGGCTCGCCGAGGCCCGTGAACGCCTGGACGAGGCGGTGGAGGCCGTACGGGACGACGACGAGATCCGCGTCGACCTGCCGTACACGGCCGTGCCGCCCGGCCGCCGGGTCCTCACCCTGGAGGACCTGGTCATGGTCCACCACGCGCGCGTGGCCGGCGTTCTGGAGGTACGCGGCCCGGAGCGGATCGCGCTGGTCGGGCGCAACGGCGCCGGGAAGACGACGCTGCTGCGGACCGTCGCGGGAGAGCTGGCGCCGGTGGCCGGGACCGCGACGGCGCACGTGCCGCTGCGGTTCCTGCCCCAGCGGCTGGACGTGCTGGACGACGCCCTGACGGTCGCCGAGAACGTGGCCCGGTTCGCGCCGGGCGCCACCCGCAACCGGATCCGGGCGCGCCTCGCCCGCTTCCTGTTCCGGGGCGCGCGGGCCGACCAGGAAGCGGCCACCCTGTCGGGCGGCGAGCGGTTCCGGGCGACCCTGGCCGCGCTGATGCTGGCCGAGCCCGCGCCGCAACTGCTGCTGCTCGACGAACCGACCAACAACCTGGACCTGGCCAGCGTCCGGCAGCTGACCTCGGCCCTGGAGTCGTACGAGGGTGCGCTGATCGTCGCCAGCCACGACCTGCCGTTCCTGGAGTCGATCGGGATCACGCGGTGGCTGCTGATGGAGGGAGGGGAACTGAGCCGGACGACGCCCGGCGCGTTCGGCGAACCGGCCTGACCGCTCACGGAGGGCACCCGCAGGGCCGCGGCGCCGCGGCCGGACGGCAGGTTTCGTCCCGGCCGCGGCGGGCTGCATGATGGCGGACCGGTGCCGGGTCGCCGGCGCCGCAGCCGAGACACCGTCCCGACCGACCCGAAAGGTCCCTCGTGCCCAGCAAGAAGGCCCTCGTCCGCCGCCCCAGCCCCCGCCTCGCCGACGGCCTGGTCACGCACATCCAGCGGGAGAAGGTCGACGCCGGGCTCGCCGCCGAGCAGTGGGAGGCGTACGTCGAAGCCCTCCGGACGCACGGGTGGGAGACGATCGAGGTCGAACCGGCCGACGACTGCCCGGACTCGGTGTTCGTCGAGGACACCGTGGTCATGTTCCGGAACGTGGCGCTGATCACCCGGCCCGGCGCCGGGTCGCGGCGGGCGGAGACCGCCGGCGTCGAGGAGGCGGTGGCCCGTCTGGGCTGCTCGGTGAACTGGATCTGGGAGCCGGGCACGCTGGACGGCGGCGACGTCCTGAAGGTCGGCGACACGGTGTACGTGGGCCGGAGCGGGCGGACCAACGCGGCCGGGGTGCAGCAGGTGCGGGCGGCCTTCGAGCCGCTCGGCGCCCGGGTGGTGGCGGTCCCGGTGAGCAAGGTGCTGCACCTGAAGTCGGCGGTGACCGCGCTGCCCGACGGCACGGTGATCGGGCACATCCCGAACGTGGACCGGCCGTCGCTGTTCCCGGGGTTCCTGCCGGTGCCCGAGGAGTCCGGCGCGCACGTGGTGCTGCTCGGAGGCGGCAAGCTGCTCATGGCGGCCAGCGCCCCGAGGACGGCGGAGCTGCTGGCCGATCTCGGCCACGACGTGGTCACGGTGGACATCAGCGAGTTCGAGAAGCTCGAGGGCTGTGTGACCTGTCTCTCGGTGCGTCTGCGGGACCTGTACGCCTGACCGGGTGACCGGGCCCCGCGACAGCCCCGGGACCTGCGGTTCCGGGGCCCTCGGCGCTGCCCGGCGACGCCGCCCCCGCTCGGCTGATCAGCGGGTTCTTTACGGCACCTTAACCTACGGCTTCGTAACCTACGGGTTCGTAGCCTACGATCTCGTAGGTTCCCGGCACCGCTCGCCGGAGCGTCCCTTCCCCCGTCAGCCGTCCCCCTGGAGTTCCCATGACGATCACTTCCCCTCACCTCGGCAGCCCGTCCGTCTGGACCGACGCGCGTCTGCTCTACGCACTGGAGGAAGTGGTCGAGAAGGAGCTGAACCGGCACCTGAAGGTCGCCAAGGACTGGATGCCGCACGAGTACGTGCCGTGGTCCGACGGCCGCAACTTCCCCGGCCTGTTCGAGGACGGCGAGGCCTGGGACAAGGAGCAGTCCAAGGTCACCGAGGTCGGCCGCATCGCCCTCGTGGTGAACCTGCTCACCGAGGACAACCTGCCGAGCTACCACCACGAGATCGCCTCGCTCTTCGGCCGCGACGGCGCCTGGGGCACCTGGGTGCACCGCTGGACGGCCGAGGAGGGCCGGCACGGCATCGTGATGCGCGACTACCTGCTCACCTCGCGCGCCGTGGACCCGGACAAGCTCGAACGCTTCCGCATGTCCCACATGAGCGAGGGCTTCGAGTCCGACAACCGGCACTCGATGCTGCACTCGGTCGCCTACGTCGCCTTCCAGGAGCTCGCCACCCGGATCTCGCACCGCAACACCGGCCACCAGTCCGGCGACCCGGTCTGCGACCGCATGCTGGCCCGCATCGCGACCGACGAGAACCTGCACATGGTCTTCTACCGCAACCTGCTGCAGGCCGCCTTCGAGCTCGCGCCCGACCTGACCATGCAGGCGGTGCGCGACGTCGTGGTCAACTTCCGCATGCCCGGCCACGGCATCCCCGGCTTCGAGCGGGCGGCCGCGCAGATGGCCATCGGCGAGGTGTACAACCTGCGCATCCACCACGACGACGTGCTGCAGCCGGTGCTGCGCTACCTGAAGGTCATGGAGATCGACGGCCTGGGCCCCGAGGGGCGCCAGGCGCAGGAGGAACTCGGCCGCTTCCTGGACGGGCTGAACGCCGAGGCCGCGAAGTTCGACGAGAAGCTGGCCGCGCGCAAGGCGCGGATGGCGGCACGCGCCGGAGCCTGACGCCCCGCGCGGGCCGGGACCGCGGCCGGGCGGCGGTCAGCGGGCGGAGCGCCTCAGCGCGAGGCGCTCCTTCTCCGACAGACCGCCCCAGACGCCGAACCGCTCGTCGTTGGCCAGGGCGTAGTCCAGGCAGGCCGGGCGCAGTTCGCACAGGGCGCAGATCCGCTTCGCGTCGCGCACCGAGCTGCCGGGCTCGGGGAAGAAGAAGTCCGGCCCGGTCTGCGCGCACAGGGCCTGCGCCTGCCAGGCGCCGTCGGCCGGGGTCATCGTTTCGGAGTGCATGGCCAGGAGCCTGCCGCACGGGGGAAAACGTTCGATCAACGTCCGCTCAACGGCGGGCCCGGCACCCGCGCCGCTGTGGATGATGCTCCCCTCCCCCGGCCCGTGCACGGCGGCGCGCGGAACCGGCGGGGAAACGGGAGGACGCACGCCGTCGCCGGAGGCCGGGGGGCGGCGGGCGCGCCGCGGCGCTCCGGCGGCGTTTGTCAGCGGGGGGTGCCAGACTCGGCTGTACGGGACCCCTGCCGAGGAGGGCGAGGATGCTCACCACCCGTTTCGTCACCGGCGCGCCGAACTGGACCGACGTCCGCGCCCCCGACCTCGACGGCGCCACGTCGTTCTACGGCGAGCTCTTCGGCTGGCGGTTCAGGCCGGCGGGGCCGGACGCCGGCGGTTACGGCTTCTTCCAGCTGGACGGCAGAACCGTCGCGGGCGGTGTGCCGGCCGGCTCCGACCAGGGCCCGCCGGCCTGGACGGTGTACTTCCGCAGCGAGGACGCGCGGGCCACGGCCGAGGCGGCCGAGCAGGCGCACGGCAGCGTGCTCGTCCAGCCGGTGGACGTGATGGACGAGGGCCGTACGGCGATCCTCGCCGATCAGGCGGGCGTGCCCTTCGGCGTCTGGCAGCCCGGCCGCACCGAGGGCGTGGACGTGGCGGGCGAGCCGGGCGCGCTGTGCTGGGTCGAGCTGTACACGCGGGACATCGCGGCGGCGGCCGCCTTCTACCACCAGGTGCTCGGACTGGAGACCTCCGCGGTGTCCTTCCCGGGCGGTACGTACACCTGCGTCAACCCGGCCGGCGCCGGGGAGGACGCGATGTTCGGCGGGGTGGTGCCGCTGGCCGACGCGCCGTCCGAGGCGGAGGGCGGCCCGTACTGGCTGCCGTACTTCGCGGTGGAGGACCCCGACGCGGTGACGGACCGGGCCCGGCGGCTCGGCGGGACGGTGCGGATGCCGGCGACGAGCGTGCCCGGAGTGGGCCGCATGGCCAGGCTCGCCGATCCGTACGGCGCCCGCTTCGCGGTGATCAGAGGCGAACCGGCACAGGGCTGAGCACCCGGCCGGGCGGCCGCCCGGGCGGGGCCTGCGCGTGCCGCCGTCACGCGGAGGCGCGCCGTACCAGCGTCGTGGGCAGGATCACCGCCGCCGGCGCCGTGCCCGGCTCCGGGGCGGCCGCATCCTCGCCGGCGCGGTCGCCGCACAGGCCCCGCAGCAGCAGCCGGGCCATCAGCCGGCCCATGCCCTCGATGTCCTGACGGATCGTCGTCAGCGGCGGGTCGGTCTGCTCGGCGACCGGCGTCATGTCGTCGAACCCGACCACGGCCACGTCCTGAGGCACCCGCCGGCCGGCCTCGCGCAGCACCCGCAGGGCGCCGAGCGCGGTGAGGTCGTTCCCGGCGAACACCGCGTCCACGTGGGGGCAGCGGTCGAGGAGCTCGCGCATGGCGCGTTCCCCGCCGGCCGGCGTGAAGTCGCCCTCCGCGACCAGCCCGGGAGCGCCGCCGCCCGGCGCGTCGGCCAGGACGTCCCGGTAACCGTCGAGCCGGTCCACCGCCGAGGTCTGGTCCAGCGCGCCGGTGATGTGCGCGATGTGCCGCCGCCCCAGGTCCAGGAGGTGCTGGACCGCTGTGCGGGCCCCGCCCCGGTTGTCGCAGTCGACGTAGACCGCGTCCGGCTCCCTCTCGGCCCGGACGTCGTCGCTCCAGCCGGGCCGGCCGCCGAACACGGTGGGCACGCCGGCGTCGTTGATGAGGCCGGGCAGCGGGTCGTCCAGGTGCAGGGAGAAGACGAGCGCCCCGTCGACATGGCCGCCGGCGAGGTACCGGGCCACGCGCGCGTGGTCGGCACGGCCCTCGGTGAGCAGCAGCACCAGCTGGTTGTCGTGGGCGGTCAGCTCCTTGCTGATGCCGCGCAGCTGGAGCGCGAAGAAGGGATCGGCGAAGACCCGCGTCTCGGGTTCGGCGATGACGACGGCGACGGCGTCGTGCCGCCGGGTGACGAGGCTGCGTGCCGCCTGGTTGGGGACGTACCCCAGTTCCTCCACGGCCCGCCGGACCCGTTCGGCCAGCGGCTCGCGGACCCCGTCCCCGCCGTTGACCACGCGGGAGACGGTGGCCCGGGACACGCCGGCCCGGGCGGCCACGGCCTCCAGCGTGGGACGCGACACTGCCTCGGTCACTTCGGGACTCCTCGTCGGCGGCTCCCGATCAGGATAGCCGCGGGCCGCCGGGCCGCCGGGCCCGACCGGCGGCCGGGCGCCGCACGGCGGGACGGGGCTTCAGGACGCCGACTCGCGGCGGGCCCGGCTCGGCTGGACGCGTTTCGGTTCGCCGGGCATCTTCGGGTACTCCGGCGGGTACGGCAGATCGCCGAGGCCGTGGTCGTGTTCGTCCCGGCGGGCCAGTTCGAGCAGCGCCTCCAGGGAGAAGGCGTGGTCGTCCATGTCGGCGTGCACGTCGCCGGCCTCCGCGAACCGGGCCGGCATCGTGGCGAGGTCGAAGTCCCGGGGGTGTGCGTCACCGACCTCCTCCCAGCGCAGGGGCGCCGAGACGGGGGCGTGCGGGCGGGGGCGCACGGAGTAGGCGGAGGCGATGGTGCGGTCGCGGGCCGTCTGGTTGTAGTCGAGGAAGATCCGCCGCCCGCGCTCCTCCTTCCACCACTTGATGGTCACCCGGTCGGGCATCCGGCGTTCCATCTCCCGGCCGACCGCGATCGCCGCGCGGCGCACCTGGGTGAAGGTCCAGCGGGGCTCGATGGGGACGAAGACGTGCAGGCCCCGGCCGCCGGAGGTCTTCGGCCAGCCGCGCAGCCCGCCGAACTCCTCCAGGACGGCGCGCAGTTCGTGGGCGGCGCGGACCGCGTCGCCGTAGTCGGTGCCGGGCTGCGGGTCGAGGTCGATGCGGAGCTCGTCGGGGTGGTCGACGTCGGTGGCGCGCACCGGCCAGGGGTGGAAGGTGAGGGTGCCGTACTGGGCGGCCCACACCACCGCGGCCTCCTCGGTGGGGCACATCTCGTCGGCGCTGCGCCCGCTGGGGAAGGTGATGTGGGCGGTCGGGATCCAGCCGGGCATGCCCTTCGGGGCCCGCTTCTGGTAGAACCACTCGCCGCCGACGCCGTCCGGGTAGCGCTCCAGGGTGGTGGGGCGGTTGCGCAGGGCGCGCAGGATGCCGGGGCCGACGGCCGCGTAGTACCGGGCGAGGTCCAGCTTGGTGAAACCCCGCTCCGGGAAGAAGACCTTGTCCGGGCTGGACAGCCGTACCGTCCGGCCGGCCACCTCGAGTTCCACCGCAGCACCCATGCGGCCACGGTAGGCGCACCGCGCACAGCGCGCATACCGGGCGGATCGGGACGCGGACGAGCAGAATCGGAGGCATGGACCTGCCCGTCATGCCGCCCGTGATGCCCATGCTCGCCAAGTCGGTGGCGCGGATCCCGCCGGGCATGCACTACGAGGCGAAGTGGGACGGGTTCCGGTCGGTCGTCTTCCGGGACGGGGCCGAGGTCGAACTGGGCAGCCGTACCGGGAAACCTCTGACCAGGTACTTTCCCGAGCTGGTCGCGGCGCTGGCGGAGCGGGCGCCCGAGCGGTGCGTGCTGGACGGGGAGATCGTGGTCGCGCGCGACGGCCGGCTGGACTTCGACGCGCTGACCGAGCGGATCCATCCGGCGGCCTCCCGGGTGCGCACGCTGGCCGAGCGGACCCCGGCGTCGTTCGTCGCGTTCGACCTGCTGGCCCTGGACGACCGCTCCCTGCTCGCCGCGCCGCTGGCCGAGCGGCGCGCCCTGCTGGACCGGGCGCTCGCCGGGGCCACCGCCCCGGTGCACGTGGCGCCCGCGACGACCGACGTCGAGGTGGCCCGGCAGTGGTTCGAGCGGTTCGAGGGCGCCGGTCTCGACGGGGTCGTCGCCAAGCCGCTCACCCTGCCGTACCTGCAGGACGAGCGGGCCATGTTCAAGATCAAGCACGAGCGGACGGCGGACGTGGTGGTGGCCGGTTACCGCTTCCACAAGAGCGGCCCGGTGGTCGGCTCCCTGCTGCTCGGGCTGCACGACGGGCACGGCCGGCTCCAGCACGTCGGCGTGTCGGCCGCCTTCCCCATGAAGAGACGCGCCGAACTGGTCGAGGAGCTGGAGCCGCTGCGCATGGACGACGTGTCCGGGCACCCCTGGGCCGCCTGGACGGACGAGACCGCGCACGAGACGGCCCGGCTGCCGGGCGCACCGAGCCGCTGGACCGGCAAGAAGGACCTGTCGTGGGTGCCGCTGCGACCGGAGCGGGTGGCCGAGGTGGCGTACGACCACATGGAGAACGGGCAGCGTTTCCGGCACACGGCCCGCTTCCGTCGCTGGCGGCCGGACCGGACGCCGGAGAGCTGCACCTACGCCCAGCTGGAGGAGCCGGTGCGCTACGACCTGGCGGAGATCCTCGGCGGGAAGCCCGGCCGCGGCTGAGCCGCGGCCGGGCTTCTCGGCTGCACGGGGCCGGAGCCGCACGGGGTCACGGCTGCATGAGCACCTTGACGGCGCCGTCCTGCTTGCGCTGGAACATCTCGTAGGCGCGCGGCGCGTCCGTGAGCGGCAGCCGGTGGGTGGCGAAGTCGTCGACGCCGAGCGGGTCCTCGTCCGTCAGGTAGGGCATGATCCGGTCGGTCCAGCGGCGGACGTTGGCCTGCCCCATGCGCAGCTGGATCTGCTTGTCGAAGAGGGTGAGCATCGGCATCGGGTCGGCCATGCCGCCGTAGACGCCGCTGAGGGAGAGGGTGCCGCCGCGGCGGACCAGGTCGATGGCCAGGTAGAGGGCGCCGAGCCGGTCGACGCTGAAGCGTTCGGCGAGCGGTCCGCTGATCTTGCGGGGCATCAGCGCGGTGGCCTGCTGGGCGAGCTTGGCGGCGGCGCTGCCGTGGGCCTCGGTGCCGACGGCGTCGATCACGGCGTCCGGCCCCCGTCCGCCGGTCTCGTCCTGGATGGCGCGCACCAGCGCCTTCTCGTTGTCGAAGGCCCGCAGGTCGTACGTCTCCACGCCCCGCCGGCCCGCCCGGGCGAGCCGTTCGGGCACCAGGTCGACGCCGAACACCCGCTCGGCGCCGCGCGCCATGGCGATGCGGCAGGCCATGTCGCCGATCGGGCCGAGACCGAGGACGGCGAGGGTGCCGCCGGGCGGGACGGCCGCGTACTCCACGGCCTGCCAGGCGGTGGGCAGGACGTCGGAGAGGTAGACGAAGCGGTCGTCCGCCGGGCCCTCGGGCACCTTGATCGGGCCGAACTGGGCCTGGGGGACGCGCAGGTACTCGGCCTGGCCGCCGGGGACGGAACCGTACAGGCGGGTGTAGCCGAACAGCGCGGCGCCCATGCCCTCACCGGTGACCTGGGTGGTCTCGCACTGCGTGGGCAGCCCCGTGTCGCACATGAAGCAGTGCCCGCAGGCGATCTGGAAGGGGACCACGACGCGGTCGCCGGGCCGCAGGTTCGCCACCTCCGGGCCGACCTCCTCGACGATGCCCATCGGTTCGTGGCCGAGGATGTCCCCCGGCGTCATGAACGGCGTCAGCACCTCGTACAGGTGCAGGTCCGAGCCGCACAGTCCGGTCGAGGTGACGCGGATGACGGCGTCCGTGGGTTCCTCGATCCGCGGGTCGGGCACGTCCTCGACCCGGACGTCCCGCTTGCCCTGCCAGGTGACTGCCTTCATGGGGTCGCACTCCCTCGGTCGCGTGTGGGCGGCTCCTGTGTGGGGTGGCGGGCCGGGTACCCGGGCGCCGGCCGCTGAACCCCGGCTCCGTGCCGTTCGGCCGTGCCCTCGATGTCCGGACGCGATCGCGGCGTGACACCGGCACGGCACGGCAGGGGGCCCTGTGCGTCCGGCGCTCGGCCGGACGCACAGGGCCCGCGGCACTGCCCGGTCGGCTACCGGTAGGAGAGGGTGGTGCCGCTGCGGATGCCGCGTTCGGGCGTGCTGATCCGCAGGACGTGGGTGCCGGCGTCCCAGTGCCAGGCCGACGCCGACATCCGTGTGCCTCCCGCGGTCACCCGGCTCGGGGGGTGTTCCACTCCCAGGAAGGACACGGTCCAGGTGCGCCGGGCCGTCTGCCCCCGGAAGGACCCCCGGGTGGGGCCGATCCTCAGCACGTGCGAGCCGTCGTGCTCCGAGTAGCGGATCCGCGTGGTCGCCGACCGCCCCGGGACACGGCCGGCGCCGTCGTCCTCGTAGAGGGAGAAGGAGCCGGACGCGCCCGCGGCCACCGTGACGCCGACCCGGGACAGCGGGCGCTGCGCGTCGCCGGCCCCGCCGTCGGACCGGGCGGCGACGATGCCGCCGGCGCGGACGAAGACCGGCATGGTGTCCAGTGTCGTCGTGACGTCGTACGTGGCGCCGCCGGCGGGCGCGGTGTAGGTGCGTCCGGTGAAGTAGTCCGTCCACTCCCCCGGCGGGAACCAGACCCGCGTGGTGGCCTCGGAGCCCGGCGTGGCGACCGGCGCGACCAGCATGTCGGGCCCGTAGAAGTACTCGCTGTCCGCCTTGGCGTAGGCGTTGGCCTCCTCCGGGTACTCCAGGTACAGCGGCCGCAGGATCGGGACCCCGGTGGCGTTCGCCTCGTGGGCCAGCGTGTAGGTGTACGGCACCAGCGCCTCGCGCAGCCGGAGGAAGGCCTCGGCGGACTTGCGCGCCTCGGGGCCGTACTGCCAGGGCAGGCGGTCGCTGTGGTTGCTGTGCAGGCGGTCGATGGGCTGGAAGGTGCCCAGCTGCACCCACCGGGCGTACAGGTCGTCGGGGAGCTTGGTGGTGCGGTGGGTCCGGCCGTCCGCGACGTACGTCTCCGCGCCGGGGATGCCGTACGGGTCGTTGTGGCCGCCGATGTCGTGGCTGACGGCCGGGAGCCCGGTGGCGGCCGACTCGCCCGGCGTGTAGCCGATCTCGGCGCGCAGGGTCCCCCAGTTGGACGTCGTGTCGCCGGTGAAGTGGAGGGTGCTCCGCTTGTCGGCCCACGGTCCGGTGGGCAGGCCCACTCCGCCGCTGTAGCCGCCGGCCTGCAGGGATCCGTAGGCGCGGGAGAAGGCGAAGCCCCGCTCACTGGTCTCGGAGGTGAGGCCGGCGTACTTCTGGTTGATCCACGCGTCCGGGGTGACGCCGGCCTGCGAGGAGCGGGAGGCGTCGCAGCACCAGTCCAGCCACCAGAAGTCGTTGCCCGCCCGGTCCAGTGGGCGGTGCAGGTCGAGGTAGGCCTTGAGCTGGTCGGGGTCGCCGAAGTCGAAGGTGTAGCAGTCCGAGCCGGCCGCCGGCGCGCATCCGCCCTTGCGCAGCTTGCCCTTGGCGGTGGCCTGCGCCGCCGCGAACCGCGGGTCGGATCCGAGGATGCTCGGGTGCACGTTCAGGGTGCTGTGCAGCCCCTGGCCGGCCACCCAGTCGAGGAAGCCCTTGGGGTCGGGGAACTTGCCGGGGTCGAAGTTCCAGCCGCTCCAGGTGTTCGGCGACTTGAAGTCGGTGTCCATGACGAGCACGTCCAGGGGCACGTTCGCGTCGCGGAACGCCGACACGACGGACTTGTAGCCGTCGGCCGTGCGGTCGATGTACTCCGAGTACCAGACGCCGTAGGCCCAGCGGGGCAGCAGCAGCGGCGGCCCGGTCAGCTTGGCGAGGTCGGCCAGGCCCTGCCGGTAGTCGTGGCCGTAGCCGAAGAGGTAGCCGTCCTGGTACGGGCGCCCCTGGTGGCCGGGGCGCGCGGAGGCCTTCTCGGTGCCGGTGTCGAAGACGGCCGAGGGCGTGTCGTCGAGCAGGTGCCAGCCGTCCCGGTACAGCAGTCCGGGGGTGGTCCACGGGGTGGGGTCGCTGTCGCCGTTCAGCCCGTCGAGGCTGCGCCGGTAGCCGCCCAGGGCGAGGTGCGGCGCGGGCGCCGGCTCGGTCCGCCGGCTCAGTGCGAGGGTGTCCAGGTTGACGTGGCAGCTGACGGCCTGCGGGCAGGTCAGGGTGACCTCGTCGGCGCCCGCCTTCAGGTCGACGGGGACGGACACCGACAACCAGGTGTCCCAGTCGGCCGTGGGCGGCAGGGACACGGTGCGGTGCGTGCCGCCGCCGGTGGCCACGGTCACCTCGCGCGCCTGGTGCAGGCCGTCGCCGCCGACGCCGTTGGCGTAGCGCAGGTGCAGCGTGTAGGCGCCGTCCTCGGGGACCCCCACGATCCGGTCCGAGACCCGCGCCCCCTGGTCGAGTTCGGCGGTGAAGCCGTAGCCGGCGTGGCCGTCGTGGTCCGTGGCGACGACCGCGGAACCCGACAGGAGGGCGTCCTCGGCCTCGCAGCTCGTGCCGAACCGGCAGCCCGCGACGGCGCTGTCCTCCCGGGAGGGGTAGCCGGCTCCCGGGGTGAGCAGGGCGACGCTGTCGACGTTGACGTTCCCGGAGTCGGAGGCGGCGCGGTGGAGCCGCACCGTGTGCGGGCCCGCGCCGAGGGACAGCGGCAGGCGGGCCACGCCCCAGGTGTTCCAGTCGTCCGTCGCGGGCAGGGTGAACGTCCGGTCGGCGCCGCCGTCCACGCTGAGGCTGAGGGTCCGGCTGTCGTGGCGGCCGTCGCTGCCGACGGCGTTGGCGTAGCGCACGGCGAACTCGTACGTGCCCTTCGCGGGCGCCTGCACGTCCGCGGTGAGGGAGTTGCCCTCGGCCTCGAACCCGGCCAGGAACCCCTTCCCGGTGAAGCCCCGGTGGTCCGCGGCCATGCCGGGGCCGTCGTACAGCCGGTCCTCGACCTCGCACAGGTCCCCGGCGTCGCAGACGGAACGCTGCCAGGGCGCCGCCAGTACCGGCTGCTCCCCCGCGTGGAGGGCGACGGTCAGGTTGTCCGCGGTGAACGGCCCGGAGCCGATCCGGTAGCGCAGGGTCACTTCGCTGGTGGTGATGGTCAGGACGCCGTCGCGGACGGCCGACGTGTAGTGCGGCGGTGTGAAGGAGCCCCGGCCGATCGCGTTGAACGTGGACCGGTCCTCGAACCGGCCGTCCCCGGCGTACTCCGTGCGGATCAGGGTGGGCGAGAGCACCTCGAACCGGGCGTTGTCCACCGTCACGGCCGGGATGCGCGCCGCCGTGCTCGCGGTGTCCGCGCTCGCGACGCCCGGGAAGGTGAGGCCGAGGGCCACCGACGCGCCGGCCATGATCTGTCCGACGATCGGTGCGCGCAGTCTGCGGAAGGATCGGGTGAACGAAGGTGGCACGTCACGCTTCCTCTCATGGTCGGGCACCGCACGGGCGCCACGGACATGCGGCGACGACCGCACGTGCGAACCGGCTCGCGAGTACAACGTTGTAGATACGGCCTCAGGCATGAGATCACGCTCCGTCTCACGCGTCCACACCTCGGACCGGACATCGTTGTCGGACATCGCTCCCGACGGCCGCTGCGGCTCAACTCGCCTAACCAGGCAAGGTGAGTGACGCCGTGTCGGCGGAAACCTCGCCGCGGGGCGACCGGTCAGGGGCCGTGCCGCAGGGCGAGGCGGCGGACCGGGCCGGGCGCGTCCACGGGTGACGCCGGCTCAGTGCAGGTCGCGTCCCGTCTCCAGCGCCTCGCGGGCCCGCGCGGCCAGCCCGTCCGCGCCGCAGGCGAGGGCGAGGTCCAGGCCCCGGTGAAGTTCCGCCGTGGAGCGGGCGGCGATGCCGTACTCGACGCGGGCCGCCGCGTGCTCGTACTGGCAGGGCGAGGCCTCCAGGTAGGTGACGGCCCGGGCGGCGAGATGCGCGGCGCGCCGGCCCGTCGCCAGGGCGGCGGCGCAGCGCAGGGCCTCGCCGACGGCGGTGTCCGTGCCGAACCGCTCGGCCTGCCGGCGGGCGTCGGCCGCGAGCCGCGCCGCCCGTTCCGGGTTCTCGGCGGCGACGGCCTTGGCGAGGTCGACGGACCAGGGCGCCAGGACGGGGTTGTGGCCGCCGCGTGAGGCGGCGGTCTTCTCGGCGGCCTCCAGTTCGTCGATGCCTTCCTGGGTGCGGCCGACGGCGAGCAGCAGCCGGCCACGCACGGAGCGGATGTCGGGCAGCACGATGGTGGACGGGTACGGCGGCGCGAACCCGTACTGCTCGGCGACCGACCAGGCCTCCTCGACGCGGCCCCGGGCCAGCAGGGTGTCCACCAGTCCGCAGGTGGCCGACCAGTACAGCGGCAGGCGGCGGCCGACGCGTTCGGCGAGGCGGAGGGCCTCGCGCAGGGTGCACTCGGCGTCCCGCAGCCGGCCCTGCCTGCGGTAGGCCAGCCCGAGGAAGGCGTTGGCCAGGGAGAGGTGGCCGCCGCGCCAGCCGGCGCAGGTGTAGACGCGGCGGGCCTCGGCGAAGAGGCTCTCGGCGCGGTCCAGCCGGTCGGCGTACGCGTACGCGCTGCCGAGCATCATCAGCAGTTCCATGCCCCACTCGGGGTCGGTCCAGCCGAGGCCGGGCGCGAGGCGGCCGTTGACGAGGGCGCGGTCGCACAGCTCGATGACCTCGTCGGCGCTCTCGCCGTGCGTCATCGCGTCGAAGCCGCGCAGGATCAGCAGGACGCGCTCGGCGTTGTCGCGGCCGGTGCAGGTGGCGGCCAGGTCGGCGAGGCGCCGGGAGCGGGCCGGGGAGACGGTCTCGCCGTGGATGCCCTCCCACATGAACTGGAAGGCCTGCAGCCGCATCCGGACGGGGCCCGCCTCGTGCCGGGCGGCTTCGGCCTCGACCGTGCGGACGGCCTCCTCCAGCTGGTCGTTGTGGAGCAGCGCCTGGGAGAGGCGGACCACGGCGTCGACGCGGTCGCCGGCGTCCAGGCCCGGCATGCCGAGCGCGGTCTGCAGGTGGCCGATGGTGACCGCGGGGTTGGTCAGCGAGGTGGCGCAGCCCAGTTCGTAGAGGACCTGCGCGTGCACCTCGGGGAGGGGCGGCTCCCGCAGGGCGCGTTCCAGGCAGCGGCGGGCCGCGTCGGGCGCGCCGACGGCGAGGTGCTCGCGGGCGGCCTCGCGCAGCTGCTCGACCAGCTCCTCGTCGTCGTCCGGGTGCACCTTCAGCAGGTGCCGGGCGGCCTCGGCGGCGCCGCGTCCCAGTTCGGTGAGGATCTGGGCGGCCACGCCGTGCATGGCGGTGCACACGCCGGGCGGGATGGAGTTGTAGACGGCGGTGGCGATGAGCGGGTGGACGAACTCCAGCTCGCCGTCGTCGTGATCGAGGCCGGCGGCGGGGTCGGGAGCGGTCAGGATGCGGGCGCTGCACAGGACCTCGGCGCAGCCGCGGGCGAGGTCCTCGTCCATGGTGGCGAGGCGGGCGACCATGTCGACGGTGATGCCGGTGCCGAGAATGGCGGCGGCCCAGGCGAAGCGGGTGGCCTCCAGGCCGAGGCCCTTGAGCCGGTCGACGAGCCCGCCGCCGCGGGCGGCGCGGTTGAGGGCGCGCAGCTCCCCGGCCCGTGCCTCGACCGGCTGCAGTTCGCTGTCCTGCACCTTGGCGAGGAGTTCGACGGTGTCGTAGGGGTTGCCGCCGGTGACGGCCCAGACCTCGCGGCAGAACGGGTCGTCGGCGTGCCGGCCGAGGGTGGCGCGGGTGAGGCCGGCGGTGGCGTCGGGGGTGAGGGCGCTGAGGTTGCTGACGGGGTGGCGCGCGGCGGCGGCCACCGCCTCGAGGTGGCGGGCGCTGTCCCCGCGGACCTCGCCGGGGCGGCGGGCGACCACGACGAGCACGGGCAGGTCGTCCAGGCGTTCGGTGAACGCGGCGAGCCAGCGCAGGGTCTCCTGATCGGCCCAGTGGGCGTCGTCGAGGAGCAGCACGAGCGGCCATGCGCGGCGGGCGAGCCGGCGCACCGCGGCGACGAGTCCGTCGCAGACGTACTGCGGGTCGGCGTTGCCCTCCCGCGGATCGGCTATGCCGAGGGCGGGGCCCGCGATGTCGTACCAGTCGCCCAGGTGGGCGCGGGCCTCCTCGGGCCCCAGGGACAGCAGCGCGGGCTGCAGCAACTGCCGTAACACGGTGAACGGGACGGATCTCAGGGTCTCGGCGCCGCGGGCGGACCAGACGGTGCAGCCGCGGCGTTCGGCGATCCGGCGGGCCTCGGCCAGCAGCGCGGTCTTGCCGAGTCCCGACTCGCCCCGGACGACCAGCAGGCTGCCCGCGGACGACTGTTCGGCGCACAGGTCCTCGACCGCCCGTGCGACGGTGGCGATCTCGGCGTCCCGCTCCCACAGGGAAGCCGAGGCGGCCGCCGGCGGCCGTCCCTCCGTCATCCCGTCACCTCCCCAGGTCGCCCGAATGACGTACAGAGCATGAGCGTAGCCGTCCACCGGGGCGTGCGGCGGACGGTCACGGCAGGTGCTGCCCCGCCGGGTGAACCGGGGTGCGGGCGGGCGACGCGCCTGCCGTCCGGACCAGCGGACGGAGCGTCAACGGCGCCCGCGCGGGCCGGAGGAGAGGGACGGGGAGGGTGGGACCGCCGTGCGGGGAGGGCCGTGGACGACGGCCGGGAAAAAGTGCGGGGTGAAATGTTCCGGTACGCGGGATTGGCGGCGGATGCTCTCATCCGGCTTTCACCGTCGCCTCTTACGGTGGGCACATGACGCAGGTGACTCCTCCCGGGTGGTACCCCGACCCCGGTCAGACGAATGACGGTCCGCCCACCGAGCGCTGGTGGGACGGCACGGCCTGGACGGGGCGGACCCGCCCCGCGGGCACGGTCGCCCCGTGGGGCCCGCCCGCCGGGCCCGCGCAGCCGGCCGGGCAGGCGCCCGCGGGGTACGGCGGGTATCCGGCGTACCAGGGGTACCCGGGGTACCCCGCGTACCCGGCCCAGCCGCCGGCACGGACCCGGAGCGGGCTGCGCACCGGCATAGCCGTCGCGGCGGCCGCCGCGGTCCTGGCGAGCATCGGGGTCGGCGTGTACGCCCTCTCCGAGGACGGCGGCGGCAGCGGCGACCGCGTCGGGGCGCAGCAGCGGCCGGGCGGCGGGGACGACGGCCGGGGCGGCCCGTCCGGCGGGCCCGGCGGCGGACCGGGCGGGGCCTCGCCGTCCCCGGGGCGGACCGGGGCGCCGAGGATCGGGGGCGGCGGCACGGTGCCCGACCCGGTCAACGGCATCAGCCTGCCGGTGCCGAAGGGCTGGAGCGGGCAGAGCATCGGCAGCGGCGTGCAGGTGACCTCCGACGACTCCTACCCGTGCCCGGGCGACTCCGCCCAGACGTGCACCGCGGGCGGCGCCTACACGGCTCCGGCGGCGGCGTCGGGCGCCGGCGCCGACACGGCCGAGAAGGTCGCCAAGGCGGACATCGCGGCCAACGCCAAGCAGTCCTACGGCGGCACCACCTACGGCAGCATCACCTCGCACGAGGTGCTGGCCTCCGGGCCGGTGACGGTGGCCGGGCAGAAGGGCTACCGCGTGCGCTGGAAGGCGGTCACCAGCAAGGGCGCCGACGGCTACGTCGAGTCGGTCGCCTTCCCCTCGCCCGGCGACGACTCCCGGCGGCTCGTGGTCGTGCGCTTCGGCGTGGACGTCGGCAAGGACGTGTCCGTCATCGACGAGATCCTGAGGGGGATCAAGGCGTCGTCCGGCGGCGGCAACGGCCAGGACGTCTGAGACACAGGCCGGCCGGGTGGGACTCCCTTCCGCTCGAAGGGAGTCCCACCCGGCCGGGTGCGCGCCGCCCCCGTCCCCACGGTGCGGCGCGGTCGGGCCGCCGTCCAGTCATCCCGTGAACGGCGCCCCGGGTCGAGGGGGATGCGTCCGGATCAGCCGACACCGCCCCGGTCCGGACGAACCCCCTGCGTCAGTCCGAGCGCGGGCAGCACCGCGGCCTCCACGAACCCGACGAGGTAGTCGGCGTCCGCGTACCGGCCGCAGAGCACCGGCCGCACCCGCAGGACGCCGAACATCATGTCGGGCACGTACGCCAGCGCCGGGTGGCCCGCGGGCACCTCGCCCCGGGCCACGCCCCGGGCCAGCATCTCCTCCAGCGCGGCGATCTCCGGCAGCACCAGTGCCTCGCGCAGCGCCTGGGCCAGTTCCTGGTCCGCCGTCACCGCGTGCCCCAGCGCCTGCAGCAGCCTGGTGTCCTTGTCGGACCAGTCCCCCGCGGCCCGCGCGGCCTGGCGCAGGTCCTCGGCGAGCGAGCCGGTGTCGATGCCGGCGAAGCGCACCCGGCGGCTGGCGCGCAGCGCGGCCGCGACGAACTGCGGCTTGGTCTTCCACTGCCGGTAGAGCGTGGACTTGCTGCAGCGGGTGCTGGCGGCGATGCCCTCCATGGTGACGGAGTCGTAGCCGCACTCGCGGATCTGTTCCAGCACGGCGTCGAAGAACTCCCGCTCACGCTCGGGGGTGATCTTGGAGCGGCGCGAGGCGGCGACCGTCTCCGGTCCGTCCGCGGCCTGCGACGTCATGCGCTGCTTCTCCTCACTCGTGGTGCGGCCGGCCGTCGGCGGCCGGCTCGCCGGCATCCGGCCGCGCGTGCGCACGGACCCTGTCCCCAGTGTGACGCACATCGATCGATACGCAAGTGTACCGGTACTCGATCGTATCGGTACACTGGCGTATCGGTACACTGGCGTTTCGGTACGCCGACGTACCGATGATTCCCGGACCGGGCACGCACCCGGCGCCGGGACCCGCACCACCACACGCACCACCGTCAGCGAAGGGGCCGGGGGATGCATGCCCGAACCGAGCCTGCCGAGGCGCAAGCGGAGCCGGACACCTCGGCACGCCCGCCCCTGATACGCGAGTTCCTGCTGGTCGCGGGGCTGTTCCTGGTCTACAAGCTGGGCCGGCGCCTGGCCGTCGGCCACACCGGCGCCGCCTTCGCCGACGCACGCGGCGTGTGGCGCCTGGAGCGGGCCCTGCACCTCCCCCACGAGACCGCCGTGCAGTCCGCGCTGCTGCACGGCGGCGTCCTCGTCCGCCTGGCGAACACCTATTACGCGACCGTCCACTTCCCGGCCACGCTCGCCTTCCTGGTCTGGCTCTACCTGCGGCGCCCCGCGCACTACGTGTGGGCGCGCCGGGTCCTCGCGGTCGTCACCACGGCCGCCCTGGTGCTGCCGTTCGCCTTCCCGCTGGCCCCGCCCCGGATGCTGGCCGGCACCGGCCTGGTGGACACCGCCCGCGTCTACGGCCCGTCCGTGTACGGGCCGCCGGCCGACGACCATCTGTCCAACCAGTTCGCCGCGATGCCGTCGCTGCACTTCGGGTGGGCTCTGATGGTCGCGGTCGGTCTGATCGCCGCCACCCGGTCCCGTCGGCGCCGCCTGTGGCTGCTGCACCCCCTGATCACCCTGCTGGTGATCGTCGGCACGGCGAACCACTACTGGCTCGACGCGGCCGTCGCCGCGGTCATGCTCGGCGCCGCCCTCGCGGTCGTCCCCGCGCCGCGGCGCACGGCCACCACGGCCCGGCGCGGCGCCGGCCGGCCCGCGGCGCGCGAGGCCGTGCCGGCGGGAGCGGTCCGGTGAGCGCCGCCGCGGTCGCCGCGCTCGCGCTGTCCCTGGTGTCGGCCGTCGCCTACGCGCTGGCCGCGGTCGCGCAGGAGCGCCTCGCCGCGCGCGGCGCCGGAACCGGCCTGCTGCGCCTGCTGGGCACCGGCGCCTGGTGGTCGGCGGTCGGGCTGAACGCCGCCGCCGCGCTGCTGCACGTCGTCGCCCTGAAGTACGGCCCGCTGACGGCCGTCCAGCCGCTGGGCGCGCTCACCCTGGTCGCCGCCGTGCCGCTGGGCGCGCGGGCGGCCGGCCGGCGGGTCCGGGCGGCGGAACGGCGCGGCACGGCCCTGACCCTGCTGGGGCTCGCGGCGCTGCTCGTCACCGCCTCGGGACCGGCGCCCGCGCGGGTGCTGTCCCTGCCGGAGGCCGTGGCGGTCGCCGGTACGGCCGCCGCCGCGATCGGCCTGCTGGCCCGGCCCGGCGTGCGCCCGGGGCTGCGGCACGCGACCGCGTCCGGCTTCGCCTCCGGTGTCGCCTCGGCGCTCACCCAGACGGTGACCGTGGCGGCCACCGGCCGCTCCGGTCCGGTCCCGGTCGCCGAGGTGGTCGTGGTCGCGGTGCTGGTCGCCGCGTTCGCCGTCGGCGGGCTGCTGCTCTCCCAGACGGCGTACCGGGGCGGCCTCGGCGGTCCGCTGGCCGTGGTCACCCTCGCCAACCCGGTGGCCGCCGCGGCGGTGGGCCTCAGCCTGCTCGGCCAGGGTCTGCGGGGCGGCTCGGGCGGTGTCCTGCTGGGGCTGGCCGGAGCGGGGCTGGCGGCGCGGGGCGTGGTGCTGCTGACGCGGGCGGCGCCCGGGCCCGGCCGGGCGGGGCGCACCGGAGCGGACGACGGGCATCCGGTGGCGGCGGTGCCGGCGCCGGAGCCCGCGACGGCCGCCGCCGAGCCGGCGCGGGCGCCGGGGCGGACGGTGCCGCGGCAGCCGGAGCGGCCGGGGCGTCTCACCGCTTCGTGATCCCGTACGGCCGTCCGGCGGCGGTTCGTCGGCTCCGAGGCAGTACGGCGGCGGCCGGTGCGCGGAGGAACCTCCGCGTGCACCGGCCGCCGTCGCCGTACGTTCCCGCGCCGCCGGTCAGCCCCAGCCGCGCGCGTCCTGCTTGAGCGCGGTGTCGACCGTCAGCGCCGTCGCCACCACCAGGCTCAGCAGCGGCTCGGGCAGCTGGTAGTGGATCTGCAGGACGTAGTTGTCCGCGGTCGTGAACAGCGTCTTGGCGAGGCCCTCCCAGGTCTTGGTGATCCGGGCGACCTCGTTGTCCGCGTGGTCGACGATCGCGAAGTTCCAGGCCCGCCAGTTCTCCGCCTTGATCGCGCCGACCTGCTGGCCGTTCGCGACCATCGCGAAGTTGATCTTGCCGATCATGTTCTTCTGGACGATCTCGCCGACCGGCGATCCGTCCGGGCGGGACACGATCACCCGCGACTTGAAGACCTTGGCGGGCCGGGTCAGCAGCAGCTGCGGCTGGCCGTAGGCGTCACGGATCTCCAGCTTGTGGGTGAGGAACTGGTCGAGGCTGGAGACGAAGCGCAGGATCTTCCTCAGCACGCCCTGCCCGACCTGGGTGACCGAGCCGATCTCCCGGCCGCTCTGATCCATGACCTTGTACTCGTTGGTCAGCTCGATCAGCTTGGCCTTCTGGTTCACGACCAGGACGGGCTCGGTGAACAGGGTGCCGCCCCCGGGGCCGGCGGCCGCGACACCGGCCTGCTGCTGCACCTGGCGCTGCACCTTGGCGTCGGCGGCCTGCGGGGCCGGCTGCGGCGGAACCTGCCCGGCGCCCTGCTGGGCCGGGTTGGTGTGCTCGGTCCACTGCGAGCCGTCCCAGTAGCGGAGCGTCTGGGCCGCCCCGTGCGGGTCCGGGTACCAGCCTGCAGGAGTGTTCGATTGCGTGGTCACCGGGGCACACTACCCTGACGTGACCGGTACCTGACCAGTCCGTACGAAACGGTGTCCTCCGCGCATCCGTCCCGTGACGATCACCGGGGCCGCCGCGTCGCCGGCCCCGGCGACACGGGCCGGCGGGGAACGGCGGCGGACCCCCGGACCCGGCGGCCGGGCCCGGGGGCCGGCGCCGCCGGGCGGGAGCCCGGCCGGCCGTCCCTCCCGATCAGGAGGTCAGGTACGCCTCCACCTCGCTGAACTGCCCTGCCGGCCAGCCGGTGTTGGCGCTGACCGTCAGGCGCAGGTAACGCAGGTTGGTGCCGCCGGGCAGGGACACGGTCGCGGTGTTGCCGGTGGCCGGGTCGAAGCGGTAGCCCTGGGCCGCGGCCACGGTCGAGTAACCGGAGCCGTCGGTGCTGCCGAGCACCGTGACCGTCTGGGTGCGGGCGCCCCAGGCCGCGGACGGCGGCAGCTTCAGCACCAGCCTGCGCACGGCGTAGGAGGAGCCGAGGTCGACCGTGAGGGACTGCGGGAAGGCGTTGTTGGCGGACTCCCAGTACGACTGGGCGTCGCCGTCGACGGCCCTGCCGGGCGTGTAGACGTCCTGGGAGCCGGTCGCGGTGGCCGGACGGCCCTTGGCGAGGTTGCGGTTCGGGTCCGGCTCGGGGTTGCCCTGGCCGGGCCGGGGCCAGGTGGAGCAGTCGGACCAGGTGCTGGACCAGCCGGAGTTGCCGCCGCCGTCGGTGAGCGTGAAGGATCCCGAGTTCGCCGGGTAGGGGCAGTTGTAGACGCCCGCCGCGCCGACCCCGGTGGCGGTGACGTTCTTGAAGGTCGCCGCTCCCTGCGCCTCGGCCTGGACCACCACCGTGCCGGTGTTCTGCACGGTCGCGCCGCTCACGTTGACGTTGCGGACCGGGTAGCCCTGGCCGCCGCCGGAGACGAACTCGAAGGCGCTGTACGGGCTGCCCGTGATCGTCGTGTTGGTGATGTTCACGGTCGCGTTGACCGCGCTGTCGTAGGAGTCGACGCGCAGCGCGCCCATCGGATGGTTCCAGTTGGGGTTCATCGCCCCGGTGCGCACCAGTGTGTTGCCGTCGACCGTGATGGTGCCGGCGAGGGGGTGGAACGGGTCCAGGAACTTCTGGTTGGAGATCGCGATGCCGCTGCCGAGGGCGTTGGTGTCGGAGACCAGGTTGTTCCTCACCGTGATGTCGGTGCCGCCGTAGATCGCTATCCCGTTGGCGAGGTTGGGCTGCGAGACGGTGTTGTTCTCGAAGCTGGAGTCGGTGTCCGGGGAGTACAGCGACCACATGGCGAGGGCGTCGTCGCCCTGGTTGCGCAGGAAGTTGTTGCGGACGCGGACGCCCTTGGCGGTGCCGTTGAGGTTGAGCCCGTCGGCGGTGGTGTCGAGGACGCGGTTGTTCTCCACCACCAGGTTGTCGTTGTTGCCGGTGAGCCACAGGCCGACCTTGAGGTGCTGCAGCCACATGCCGGAGACCGAACTGCCCGGCCCGAGCGACCCGTTGACGAAGTTGTCCGGGTTGGAGTCGACACGCTCGGTGACCTCGCCGATCACCGCGAAGTCCTTGATGCGGACGTTCCCGGCGGATCCGGACTGGTCGATGAAACGGGAGGCGTGGACGACCGAGTGCCACGGTCCGGCGCCCTGCAGGGTCACGTTCTGCACGCCGTTCAGGGAGGACGTGAGCCGGTAGTCGCCGGGCGGGATCCACACCGTGCCGCCCTGGGCGGCGGCGATGGCGTCGCGGAACGCCTGGGTGGAGTCACCGTTGCCGCTGGGGTCGGCGCCCTTGGAGACCACGGACACCGAGCCCGCCGGCTGACCGGCGGCGGAGGCGGCCTGCTCGAAGTCGGCGACGTCGACGGTGACCTGGACGCCGGCCGCCTCGACGGCGACCTTGTCGCCGGCCTGGACGTCCCGCCCGAGCAGCATCCGGGTGTTGTCGAAGAAGTGGTGGGTCTTCGAGCCGGTGATCCAGCCGGTGTCGATGTAGGAGTACTTGGAGGTCACCGGGAGCGTCCTGGCGAGCCTGGTGCCGTTGACGTACACGTTCAGCGCGCCGGACTGGCCGTCCGGGACGCTGTAGGCGACGTTCAGCGCGTTGGCGGCGCGCGGCACGGTGAACTCGACCCGCTGCCCGGGGGACAGCCGCACGGCCTGGCGTCCGGAGGCCTCCGAGGCGAGGGTGCCCTGCGTGTAGTCGGGTCCGATCTTCGTGCCGTCGGTGGCCGCCGACTCGGCCTCCACGGAGGTGAAGGGGAGCGTGGCCCCGGCCGCCGCCCGGGCCGCCGGGGCGACGGCCACGAGCATGCCGGCGGCGAGGGCGACGACCGCCCCGGCGGCCGGCAGGCGCCGGAGGTGTCCGGCAGTTGTGCTGTGCATGTGCTGATCCCTTCGTGGTGGGGGTGCGTGGGATAGCGAGGTGCGTGCGGGGGGGGGCGGCTCAGGCGCGCAGCCAGGCCGCCGTGTCCTGCGGCAGCCGGCCCGCGTCGTCCAGCGGGCCGCTGCTGAGCAGGAGCCGGGAGTGCGCGGGCAGGCCGGCGGGTGCGGGCGCGAGGTTGACCACGCACAGCGCGCCGTCCCCGCGGGAGAAGGCGAGGACGCCGTCGGGCGCGGGCAGCCAGGTCAGGGGGCCGTCGCCGAACACCGGGCGCAGGGCGATGGCCCGGCGGTACAGGGACAGCATGGAGTGGGGGTCGTGCTCCTGGCGGTCCACCGCGTACGACGGCCAGTCGGCCGGCTGCGGCAGCCACGGCTCCTCGCGCGAGCCGAAGCCCGCGTACGGCCGGCCGGCGGCCCACGGCAGCGGCACCCGGCAGCCGTCGCGGCCGGGGTCGGCGCCCTGCGACCGGAAGTACATCGGGTCCTGGATGCGGTCGGCCGGGATCTCCGCCTCCGGCAGGCCCAGCTCCTCCCCCTGGTAGAGGTAGACCGCGCCGGGCAGCGCCAGCGACAGCAGGGCCGCGGCCCGCGCCCTGCGGGTCCCGAGGGCCAGGTCGGTCGGCGTGCCGAAGGCCTTGGCGGCGAAGTCGAAGGCGGTGTCCTCCCGGCCGTACCGGGTGACCGTGCGGGTGACGTCGTGGTTGCACAGCACCCAGGTGGCCGGGGCGCCGACGGGGGCGTGCTCGGCGAGGGTGGTGTCGATCGAGGCGCGCAGCCGCGCGGGGTCCCAGGGGCAGGTCAGGAAGGAGAAGTTGAAGGCGGTGTGCAGTTCGTCGGGACGCAGGTAGCGGGCGAAGCGCTCGGGGTCGGGGAGCCAGACCTCGCCGACGAACACCGCGCCGTACTCGTCGGCGATGCGCCGCCAGGAGCGGTAGACGTCGTGGAGTTCGTCGCGGTCCAGGAAGGGGTGCGGTTCCGGGCGGGCGGCGAGGTCGGGCAGGTCCGGGTCCTTGGCGAGCAGGGCCGCCGAGTCGATGCGGACGCCGGCGACGCCCCGCTCGAACCAGAAGCGCAGGACGTCCTCGTGTTCCTGGCGGACGGCCGGGTGGGCCCAGTTCAGGTCCGGCTGCTCGGGGGTGAACAGGTGCAGGTACCACTCGCCGTCGGGCACCCGGGTCCACACCGGTTCGGTGGAACCGGCGAACTGCGACGGCCAGTCGTTGGGCGGGAGTTCGCCGTGCGCGCCGCGGCCCGGCCGGAAGTGGAACAGCTCCCGCTCCGGGCTGCCGGGTCCGGCGGCGAGGGCCGCCCGGAACCAGGGATGCTGGTCGGAGACGTGGTTGGGCACGATGTCGACGATGGTGCGGATGCCCGCCTCGCGGGCCTCGGCGATGAGCTTCTCCGCCTCGGCGAGGGTGCCGAAGGCCGGGTCGATGCTCCGGTAGTCGGCGACGTCGTAGCCGCCGTCCTTCATGGGCGACAGGTACCAGGGGGTGAACCACAGGGCGTCCACGCCGAGTCCGGCGAGGTAGGGCAGGCGGGAGCGGACGCCCGCGAGGTCGCCGGTGCCGTCGCCGTCGCCGTCCGCGAAGCTGCGGACGTACACCTGGTAGATGACGGCGGAGCGCCACCAGTCAGGGTCCTTGGGGGCATGGCTGGGCTGTCCCACTGAGCTGCCTTTCTGTAGACGGGGGCGTCGGCGTCAGCCCTTGGTGCTGCCCGCGCTGATCCCGGCGATGATGTGCCGCTGGAAGACGAGGAACAGCGCCACCATCGGGATGCTGGCGATCACCATCGCGGCGACGAGCACGGTGAGCTGGATGTTCTGCGAGAGCTGGACGAGGGCCACGCTGATCGGCTGCTTCCCGGTGTCGGGGAAGACCATCAGCGGCCACAGGAAGTCCTGCCAGACGGCCACCAGCGCGAAGATCGACACCACGCCGAGCACCGGCCGGGACATGGGCAGCACCACGGACCACAGCGTGCGCAGCCTGCCGGCGCCGTCGATCTCGGCGGCCTCCAGCACGTCGCGCGGGAGCTGGTCGAAGAACCGCTTGAGGAGATAGAGGTTGAAGGCGTTGGCGACCGCCGGCAGCCAGATGGCCAGGGGGTCGTCGAGCAGGCTGGTGTGGATCAGCGGCAGGTCGGCGACCGTCAGGTACTTGGGCACGACCAGGGCCTGCGCCGGGACCATGAGGGTGGCGAGGATGCCGCCGAGGACGACCTTGCCGAAGGCCGGCTTCAGCTTGGACAGGGCGTAGGCGGCGGCCGTGCAGAACACCAGCTGGAAGGCCCAGGCGCCGGCGGCCTGGACGACCGTGTTCGTGAGGTGCTGCGGGAGCTGCATCAGGTCCCAGGCGTCGGTGTAGCCGCCGGTGCGCCAGTGATCGGGGACCAGGGTCGGCGGGGTGCGGGCGATCTCGTCCGGGGACTTCATCGCGCCGGTCACCATCCAGTACACCGGGAAGAGGAAGGCGAGGGTGAAGCAGACGACGACGGCCGTGAACACCGTCCAGTAGACGGCCTTTCCGCGGGGGCGGGCGAGCGTGGCCGGCGAGATCAGGGTGCGGGTGGCGCTCATGCGTCCCCCTCGGAGCGGGTGAGCCTCAGGTAGACGGCGGAGAAGGCGCCCAGCAGGAGCAGCAGCATCACGCTGAGGGCGCAGGCGCCGCCGAAGTCGTTGTAGAGGAAGGCGTACTTGTAGATGAGGTAGAGGACCGTGACGGTGGCGTTCTCCGGGCCGCCGCCGGTGATGACGAACGGTTCGGTGAAGACCTGCATGGTGGCGATGATCTGCAGCAGCATCAGCATGAGGATCACGAACCGGGTCTGCGGGATCGTGACGTGCCGGATGCGCTGGAGCAGGTTCGCGCCGTCCAGTTCGGCGGCCTCGTACAGCTCGCCGGGGATGGACTGCAGGGCGGCCAGGTAGATGAGGACGGTGCCGCCCAGGTTGGCCCAGGTGGCGACGAGGACCAGGGAGACGAGCGCGGTGTCGGCGCCGTTGGACCAGTTGGAGGTGGGCAGGTGCAGGAAGCGCAGCGTCTCGTTGGCCAGGCCGGCTCCGGGGTCGTAGAACCACTTCCACAGCAGGGCGCTGACCACCGGCGGGATCATGACCGGCAGGTAGACCACGACCCGGAAGAACGCCTTGGCGTGCCGCAGCTCGTTGAGGACGAGGGCGAGGACGAAGGGGACCGCGAAGCCGATGAGCAGGGCCAGCAGGGTGAAGACGAGGGTGTTGCGCCAGGCGGCCCCGAACTCCGGGTCGTGCAGCACGCGGGTGAAGTTGGCGGTGCCGACCCATTCGGGCGGGGAGCCCGGGGTGTACTTCTGGAAGGCGATCACGACCGCGCGGATCGCCGGGTACCAGGAGAACAGGGCGAAGCAGATCAGGCCGCCGAGGAGGAAGGCGTAGGCGCGGGCCTGGTCGGCGAGGCGGCGCCGGCCGCGGTCCCGCGCCGGGAGCGGCGCCGGGGCCGGGCGGGCGGCGGCCTGCGCCGCGGGGCGCCGTTCGGCCGTCTTGGTCATGGCGGTCAGCTCCGGGCGAGAATGCCGTCGATCTTGCCGGAGGCCTCTTTCAGGAGCTGGTCGATGTCGGCGTCCTCCTTGGTGAGGACGGCGGAGACGACGCCGTCGAGGACGGAGTAGATCTGCTGGGCGTGCGGCGGTTCGATCTTCATCCGGAGTTTGCGGCTGCCGTCCAGGAAGGCCTGGTAGTTCCCCACCGGGACGTTGGCGTTGGCCTTCTTCACCCTCTGGTCCTCGGCGTCGGCGGCGCCGGTGAACAGGCGCGGTTCGGGCAGGCCGACCGGGGCGTCGTGCTTCCGGGCGCGGGCGTAGTCGCCGAGGAAGCCCTTGCCGGGGGTGAGGAACATGTGGTCGAGCCACTTCAGGCCGGCCCGGATCTGGGCGGGCGTGGCGCGCCGGCTGAACATGTAGCCGTCGCCGCCGATGAGGGTGCCCCGGCCGCCCGGCATGGGGGCGAGGGCGAGGTCCTTGTAGTCGCCGCCCTTCTCCTTGACCAGGATCGGGATGTTGTCGGGCGCGGCGAGGTACATGCCGAGCTTGCCCGAACCCATCATCTGCTGCACGTCGTTGATGACGAGGAGCTGCTTGCTGCCCATCGAGTCGTCGGTCCACCGCATGTCGTGCAGGTTCCGCAGGACGGCGCGGCCCTCGGGGGTGTCGACGGTGGCCTTCGCGCCGCCGGCGTCGACGACGTCGCCGCCCTGTGAGTACAGCTCGGCGGTGAAGTGCCAGCCGCCCTGGTTCTGTGCGCTGTAGTCGGCGTACCCGACGGTGCCGTCGCCGAGGGCGGCGATGCGCTTGGCGGCGGCGCGGACCTCCTGCCAGGTCGCGGGGGGCTTGTCGGGGTCGAGCCCGGCCTTGCGGAAGAGCTCGCGGTTGTAGATCAGGCCCATCGAGTAGCCGGTGCGCGGGATGCCGTAGACCTTGCCGTCGACGGTGTAGATGTCCCGCAGCTGCTTCTGGATGCTGCCGTAGCTCTTGAGTTCCTTCAGGTACGGGGTGAGGTCCGCGGCCTGGCGGATGTCGACGACGTGCCGCGCGTCGGTGAAGTACGTGTAGAAGACGTCCTCCATCCGCCCGCCGGCGAGCTTGGCGTCGAAGGTCTTCGGGTCCTGGCAGGGGAAGGCGTCGTGGGCGACGACGTCGATGTCCGGGTTGCGCTTCTCGAACGCGGCGACGTCCTGCTCGAAGAAGGCGCGGTCGACCTTGGCGCTGCGGGGCGGCTCGCAGTTGACGGTGATACGGGTCTTGCCGCCCGCCGAGCCGCCGTCGCCCGATCCGCAGGCGGCGAGGGCGAGGGAGGAACAGACGCCGATCGCGACGGCGGTACGGCGGAACCCGGTGCTTCTCATCGGTGGACCCCTCAATGGCACTCAAGGCGGCGGCGGTTGGGTGCCGCACACTCAAGCACCGCCGACATCCGACCGCAAGATGTCACGCAGAATCTGTAATTATTCGACAGGTTCCCGCAGGCAGCCGGATGCGGCGGGCCCTCAGTCCCGGGGGGCTTGCGCGGTGGATCCGCGCACCACCAGCTCGGGCTCGAACAGCAGCTCTTCGGCGGGCACGGCGGTGCCGCCGATCTGCGCGTTCAGCAGCTCGACCGCCGCGCGGCCCATGGCCTCGATGGGCTGCCGGACGGTGGTGAGCGGGGGCTCGGTGCAGTTCATGAACGCCGAGTCGTCGTAGCCGACGACGGAGATGCGGCCGGGGACGTCGTGCCCCTTGCGGCGGGCGGCCCGGACCGCGCCGAGCGCCAGGGGGTCGCTGGCGCAGATGATGCCGGTGACGCCGCGGTCGATCAGCCGGGAGGCGGCGGCGTGCCCGCCCTCCAGGGAGAAGATGGCCCGCGCGACGAACTCCTCCGGCAGGTCCCCGGCGATCGCCCGGGCCGCGGCCAGCTTGCGCGCCGAGGGCACGTGGTCGCCGGGGCCGAGGAGGAGGCCGATGCGCTCGTGGCCGAGGGAGGCCAGGTGCCGCCAGGCCTGCTCGACGGCGACGGTGTCGTCGCAGGACACGGCCGGGAAGCCGAGGTGTTCGATGGCCGCGTTGACGAGGACGACCGGGATGTTGCGGTCGGCGAGCAGCCGGTAGTGGTCGTGCGGCGCGTCCGCCTGGGCGTACAGGCCGCCGGCGAAGACGACGCCGGAGACCTGCTGCTGCAGCAGCAGGTCGACGTAGTCGGCCTCCGACACCCCGCCCTTGGTCTGCGTGCACAGCACCGGGGTCAGCCCGAGCTGGGCCAGCGCGCCGCCGATGACCTCGGCGAACGCAGGGAAGATCGGGTTCTGCAGCTCGGGCAGGACCAGGCCGACCAGCCGGGCCCGCTCGCCGCGCAGCTGGGTGGGGCGCTCGTAGCCGAGGACGTCGAGCGCGGTCAGCACCGCCTGGCGGGTGGCGTCGGAGACGCCCGGCTTGCCGTTGAGCACCCGGCTGACCGTGGCCTCGCTGACCCCGACCTTCTTCGCCACTTCCGCAAGTCGTCGCGTCATGGACGCAAGCCTAGCGCAAATCACGCAAGTGGCTTGCGTCGGCGCCTCCCGGCGGTCCGCCGCCCGCAAGGCCCCCGGCCGGGACGGCTGTCGCACGGCATGGGTCTCGTGCGGCCGGGACTGTTCTCCGGCGCGGCCACACCGTCGGCGTGCAGGAGCGGGATGCCGGCGGCGTCCGCCGGGGCCGCCGGACGATCCGCACGGCCCGGCACGGGGACGGGAGCGGCACCGCAGCCGCGTGCCGGGGCCGGGCGCCGGCCGACCCGGCGCCGCCGGTGACCTGAACACCGGCGGTGCCGGATCAGCCCTCGGGGGCCGGGACGACCGTCAGGTGCGCGCCCGTCCCCCGGGGACGGCGCGGACGGCGGACCGGCGCGGCGGACCGGCCGGGATCGCGCAGGACCATCGACAGACGCCGGTAGCCGAGCTCCAGCAGCGGCTGCGGCGCCTCCTCGACGATGCGGCACTCGGTGCGCCCCCGGCGCGGGTCCGGGTGGAGCAGGAGCCGCACGGCGCCGTCGAGGCGGGCCCCGGCCTCGCCGACGGCCCGCATCCAGTGGGGCAGGCCCTGCCGGTAGGCGGCCTCCATGATCGGGTCCTGGGCGATGTCCCGGCGGACCGCCTGGAGTTCGTGGTCGTGCCCGTACGTCTCCAGGGCGGAGCGCAGCTGGGCCAGCATCGGCAGGCACCAGCCGGGCTCGTGCTCGCCGAGCACCTCGCCCGCGTCGGGGTGGAACAGCACGAACCGCAGGAAGTTGTCCCCCGGCATGGCCGTCGGATGCGGGCGCACGCCGCGGAAGAGCGTCGCGTAGGCGCTGTTGGCCATGACCACGTTCCAGTGGCGGTCGACGACCAGCGACGGACAGGACTGGTGCTCCAGCAGTGCTGCGTAGTCCTGGAGGTACGCCTGGGTCTCGCAGGTGTCGGGGACGGGCCGCGGTGCCGGCCGCTGCCCTCCTGCCTGATGTGCCATCGGGAGGTCACCCCTCTTGCCTCTGCGGCCTTTCACGCGGCGATGCGATCCTGCTGCCCCGCACGAGTCGTGTCAACTATCGTGGCATTTCATGCCGCTTGACGGCCGAAATTCGCCACAGTTGTGGCGACACCTGGATGTGGGTTCGAGACACCCGCTACTCTCCGGGAAGTTCACGGCGATCGCTCGTGAGAAGCACGGACGCATCTGAAGCCCTCGAGAGACGTAGGAGTTCTGTCGGTGACGGATGGCTACGAGGATCCGGGCGCCTCGGCGACCGCCCAGCTGCCGGCCGTCGTCGCCCGCGTCACCGCGCTCGCCGACCGGCTCGGCGTGGCGCACGCCGAGGTCTTCGACGTCGGGCGGCTCTCGTTCGCCTGCGGGGTGCCGGAGCCGGTGGTCAGGGCCCTGCTCAGCGGCCGGCCCGCGGGCGAACCGGACGTCCAGGCCCGCTTCCTGCAGCGCCTGGACCTGCTGCGCCGCACCCGGCTGAAGCCCAACGGCCGCCGGTACACCCAGCAGGAGATAGCCGACGGCGCGGGCATGTCGCGCCAGCAGGCCGGCGCCCTCATCAACGGCGACCGGCGGCCCACCATGGAGCACTGCGACGCCCTGCAGCGCTTCTTCCGGGTGCACGCGGGCTTCCTCACCGCGGAGGACCCCGAGGCGCTGGCGGGCGCGCTGCAGCGCACCGAGCAGGAGCTGCTGCAGAAGCTCGCCGACCGGGAGCGGGCCGCCGCCGAGGCCGCGGCGGACCCGCTGGAGCGGCTGCTGCAGGACCACGGCGTGCGCGGGATCGCCTGGCGGGCCGCGCAGTTGCCCACCGACCACCACCGGGACAAGGTCGCGGAGTGGCTCGACATGCTCTTGGAGAGCGTCAAGCGGCCCGAGTCGTGAGCAGGGGAGGACCGTGGGCATCGGCAGGGACATGCGCCGGCTGTGCGGCGAACTGCTGGGCGGGCTGACCCTGCCCGTCCCCGCGCCGCCGGACGACCTGTACCACGCGCTGTGCGAGGCGATGAGCCGCCGCCGGGGCCGGCCGGTGCACTTCCGCACGGCCGTCTTCCCGCCGGGCACGGCCAGCGGACTGTGGCTGGACCTGACCGACCGGGACGTCGTCGTGGTGGAGGAACGCACCGCGCCCGGGCACCAGTTGGTGATCCTGGGCCATGAGCTGTGGCACATGCAGGCCGACCACTGCGGGCACGTGGACGGCGCCGGCGCCGCCACCCGGCTGCTGCGCGGCGAGACCGACCAGGCGGCGCTGCAGGCGGCGGTGCAGCGGGTCGCGGCCCGCACCCGCTTCGACCTGTCCGAGGAGCGGGACGCCGAGACCTTCGGCCTGCTCCTGGCCAGCAAGTGCCGCACGCTCATGGCCGGTTCGGCGCTGCGCGGTCCCGTGCAGCGGGACCGGGTGGCCGGCCGCATCGAGGCCTCCCTGGGCTATCCGGGCCTCCAGGGCTGACATTCACCGCCACCGGACGGGCTCCGTGCCGGCCACCGCCCCGGCGGCGCCGTCGCCCTGCGCGCCGCACGCCTCCGGCCGGGGCGGGGGTGGCGGGCGCCGCCCCGAGGGCGTTGTCAGTGGTGGGCGGCAAGCTGGTCGCATGCGCTTCAGTGCGCCCGACCGTGACGCCTACTCGGGGAGAGCCGACCGATGCCCACCGCCGTACCGACCGACCGGGAGCGCACCGCCGTGCAGGCCTACCTGCGGCTGCTGCACACGGTGCGCGCCGCCTTCGACGGGCCGCCGGACGGCGGACGGCCCGCCGTGGTCCCGCCCGCCGTGCTCGCCGAGGCGGAGCGGGCACTGGCGGGGGCGGGACTCGCCGGCAACGAGGAGAAGTTCTTCCGGCTCCTGCGCGACTGGTGCCCACGCGCCTGAGCGGCCCGGCGGGTCCGGCCGCCACCGGCCGCGGGCGACCGGGTGACGGCGGCCGTACGGCGTCCCGCCGCGGCGCAGGGAAGGGTGACGGCCCGTCACGCGGCAGGGTGCGGGACGACCACGGAGGTGGCCACCACTCCGTCCCGCACGGCCCACCGGCCCTCGAACGTCTGCAGCCGCCTGCCGCCGACCAGCGGCCCGGGCACCAGGAGGCGGGCGCGCAGCGTGCCGTGGGGCCCGTCGGCCGGGTCCCGGTCCAGGGTGATGTCGGCCTCGGAGAAGTCCAGCCACATGCGCGTGAGCGGATACCACGCCTTGTAGACGGACTCCTTGGCGCTGAACAGGATCCGGTCCCAGTGCACGGCCGGCCACCGCTCGGCCAGCCGCACCAGCCGCGCGGCCTCCGCGGGCAGGAGGACGGAGGGGGCGACGCCGTCCGGGAGCGGCCCGTGGGGTTCGGCGTCGATGCCGAGGGAGGCGAGGTCGGTGGCGCGGACCAGGGCCGCGGCGCAGTAGCCGTCGCAGTGGGTCATGCTGCCGAGCAGGCCGGCCGGCCAGCGCGGAGCGCCCCGCTCGCCGCTGAGGACCGGCTGCGGCGGTACGCCGAGCTTCTCCATGGCGCGCCGGGCGCAGCCCCGTACGGCGGTGAACTCGCGGCGGCGCTTGGTCACCGCGCGGGCGACCAGCGCCTCCTCCGAGGGGTAGAGCGGGGACTCCCACAACGGGTCGTCAGCGTGTGCCTCCACGGCCACGACCGACGCCGGGAGCAGCTCCTCCATCACCTGCTTCGACCTCCATCGGCAGGATGCGGCGCAGCCGCCCCGGGGGGTGCGGGCGCTTGCGCCATTCGCGGGGGTATCCGACGGAGACCTCCATGAAGCGGACTCCGTCGTGCCAGGTGGTGCGGGGGACGTGCAGATGGCCGTAGACCATCGTGGCGACCCGGAACCGGCGGTGCCAGTCGGCGGTCAGCTCCGTGCCGCACCACATGGCGAACTCGGGGTGCCACAGGATCTCGGTGGGGTGCCGGTCCAGCGGGTAGTGGCCGGCCAGGACGGTCGGGAGGTCGCCCGGCAGCTCGGCGAGCCGGCGCGCGGTCTCGGCGACCCGGGCCCGGCACCACGCCTCGCGGGTGGGGTAGGGGTCGGGGTGCAGCAGGAACTCGTCGTTGCAGACGATGCCGGTGCTCTGCGCGTAGGCCAGGCCCTCGGCCTTGGTGGCGCAGCCGGCCGGCAGGAACGAGTAGTCGTACAGCAGGAACAGCGGGGCGACGACGACCGGGCCGCCGGGGCCGCGCCACACCGGGTAGTCGTCCTCGGGGGTCACCACGCCCAGTTCCCGGCACACCTCGACCAGGTGCTCGTAGCGGGCGACGCCGCGCAGGGTGACCTCGTCGCGCGGGTGGGTCCACAGCTCGTGGTTGCCGGGCGCCCACAGCACCTTGCGGAAGCGGCTCGCGAGCGTGCCGAGGGCCCAGCGGATGTCGGCGACGGTCTCCGCGACGTCACCGGCCACGATCAGCCAGTCCTCGTCGCTGTGCGGGCGCATGTCCTCGACCAGGGCGCGGTTCTCCGGATAGCCGATGTGCAGGTCGCTGATGGCCAGCAGCTGTCCGGTCCCGGCCGTCGACTCCACTGCGCGCACTCCTTCCGGTCCGCCGACGGCACCACAAGAACACATGCACGGGGCGGCGGACAAGGGATACCCGAGATGTCACGGTACGGGCGGCGGGAGCCGACCCTGCCGTGCGCCGCGCCGCCGCCCGGCGGGCGCGCCGCCGGACACGGGTGCGGACGGACGGGTGTGCGGGCGACGGAGGCGGGCGCGGACGTGCGTGCGGGCGACAGCGGCGGGTGCGGAAGGGGGTGCCTTCATCACCCGGCCGGGTGATGCCGGCCGGTGGGCGCGGTCGACCGCGGCCGGCCCGTGACGCCCGTGCCACGGCGTCGGACCGGGCCGTCTTCCGGCGGGGCCGGCGGCACCCCGCGACGCCCCGGAATCCGTGACGCGCGCGGTGCACCGGGGGGCTCCCGCAGGCCGTATGATCGCCCCGACACCAGCGCCCATGATTCCCCCCTTCGCACAGGGGTGTTTGGTGACCCTTCCTCCCACCTGCCCGGGCACGGGCCGCTCCGTCCTGCCCGCACACCCCCGAAAGGCGGCCTGCATGCTCTCTCGCGTACGCGTCTGGCTCAACCGCACGTACGCGGAGAACGTGTTCTTCATGGAACAGCTGCGGAGAAATCCCAGCGACCGCGCGGTGGAGATCCATGCCACGCACGGCGACCCCGACTCCCCGGTGCTCGCCGCGGCCGACACCGCAGACCTGGAGCCGGAGGGCCTGTCCCCGGCCGCGTACGTCGAGTACGCCCTCGACCAGTGCGTGCGGCGCGGCATCGACGTCTTCGTGCCCCGGCTGCACCAGGCGGCGATCGTGGCGCACCGGGCCGAGTTCGCGGCGGCCGGTACGGCGCTGCTGGCGCCGACGCGCGAGGCGGTGGCCGTGTTCGAGGACAAGGCGACCGCGTACGAGGCGGTCCGTTCGGTGGGCGTGCCGGTGCCGCCCTGGCGGCGCGTCCGGACGGCCGACGAATTGGTGTCCGCCGTGGAGGAGTTGGAGGTGGCGGGGCACCGGGCGTGTTTCAAGCCCGCCTCCGGCGCGGGCGGGGCCGGCTTCCGGGTGCTCACCCGGTCGCCCTTCTCGCTCGCGCACCTGGACGGCTTCCCGGGCCCGTACGTCCAGCTCGACCTGGTCGTCGAGGCGCTGCGGCGGGCCGGGGAGCCGGTGAACTGGCTGGTGATGCCGCGTCTGGAGCAGCCGGAGGTGTCCGTCGACTGCCTGACCGGGCCGGACAACCGGCTGCGGCTCGCGGTGGGCCGCACCAAGAACG
Organism: Streptomyces sp. NPDC006193; assembly: GCF_040613915.1. Taxonomy (NCBI): domain Bacteria; kingdom Bacillati; phylum Actinomycetota; class Actinomycetes; order Kitasatosporales; family Streptomycetaceae; genus Streptomyces; species Streptomyces sp. NPDC006193. The sequence continues at coordinate 13,251 of NZ_JBEXTB010000029.1, read as the reverse complement.
GCCGCCGCCGCGGTTTCACGCTGGACGAGCGCTGGCTGGAACCGGCCCGGCTGATCGCGGAGGGCTTCGGACTGCACCACCTGTCCAACATCCAGTTCCGCATGCTCGGCGACCGCCCGGTGCTGCTCGATGTCAACACGCGCCCCGCCGGGGGGCTGCACCAGCTCTCGCTCTGCGGGTTGAACGCACCGTGGGCCGCTGTGCGGCTGGCGCTGGGCGAGGACCCCGGAGTGATCGTCCCGCCGTTCCTCGGACAGGACTACACGGTGGTGTCGGGGCCGCGTCCGCTGCTGCCCGGAGGGCTCGGGCGGCAGCGGGTGGAGCCCGCCGAGGTGCTGCTGCCGGCCGTTCCCGCCCAGGCCCCCTCGGCGGACGCCGCCCAGGCGCTGCCGCTGTAGGCCGCCGCCGGCGCGGGCGTCCGGCCCGGCCGCACCGCTTCCCGCGCCCCCTTCGAGGGCGCTCCCGCTCACCGGTATGGACCAATTCTGTTCTGCTTCTTGACAGCCGGATTGGTCCATACCAAATTCGTCGGCGCACCTCCTTCCGCACCCCCTGCACTCTCAACACCCCCACCCCCACAGGGAGATCGTGTGCGCAACACATTCGGGCGCTCCAGACGCCGGCTTCTCGCCCTCCTCGGTTCCGCGGCCCTCGCGCTCGGCGGGGCCGTCGCCCTCCCCGGTTCGGCCCAGGCGGCCGACCTGCTCTCCAACCCCGGCTTCGAGTCGGGCGGCCTGTCCCCCTGGACCTGCACCGGCGGCCTCGGCTCGGTCGTCTCCTCCCCCGTGCACAGCGGCGCCAAGGCCCTGCAGGGCGCGGTGACGTCGAGCGACAACGCGCAGTGCAGCCAGACGGTCGCGGTCCAGCCCAACACGACGTACAGCCTGAGCGGCTGGGTGCGCGGCAACTACGTGTACCTCGGCGTGGACGGCGGGGCCTCCACCTGGACCTCGTCCCCGTCGGCGTACAGCCGGCTCAGCGTCTCCTTCACCACCGGCGCCTCGCAGACCCGCGCCACCGTCTACGTGCACGGCTGGTACGGCCAGGGCGCCTATCAGGCCGACGACATCGCCCTGGACGGCCCGGGCGGCGGCTCGGGCGGGGACACCCAGGCCCCCACCGCGCCCAGCGGACTCACCTCCACCGGCCGGACGTCCACGAGCGTGTCGCTGAAGTGGAACGCCGCCACGGACGACACGGGCGTCACCGGGTACGACGTGTACAGCGGCTCGAACCGGCTGCTCACCGTCTCCGGCACCTCCGCCACGGTCAGCGGGCTCTCCCCCAGCACCAGTTACACCTTCAGCGTCCGGGCGCGGGACGCGGCCGGGAACACCTCGCCCGCCTCCGGATCCGTCACGGTGACGACCGAGGCGGGCACCGGCGGCGACACCGGCTTCAAGCAGGCCGCGCCGTACCTGTTCGAGGGCTGGGGCGATCCGCCGAACCCGGCCACGGTGATGAGCGCGACCGGCGTCAAGTGGTTCACCATGGCGTTCGTGCTGGACTCCGGGGGCTGCACCCCGGCCTGGGACGGCAGCCGGGCGCTGACCGGCGGCGTGGACCAGACGGCGATCAACCAGATCCGGTCCGCGGGCGGTGACGTCGTCCCGTCGTTCGGCGGCTGGTCGGGCAGCAAGCTCGGCGCCAACTGCTCCTCCGCGAGCGCGCTCGCCGGGGCGATACAGAAGGTGGTCGACGCCTACGGGCTGAAGGCCGTCGACTTCGACATCGAGAACACCGACGAGTTCGAGAACGAGGCCGTCCAGGCGAAGATCCTCACCGCGCTGAAGACGGTCAAGGCCGCCAACCCCGGTCTGAAGACCATCGTCACCTTCGGCACGTCCACCACCGGGCCGTCGTACTACGGCAACCGGCTCATCGAGCAGGCGCAGGCGATCGGCGCGAACATCGACGTGTTCACCATCATGCCGTTCGACTTCGGCGGCGGCTCGGACATGTACGGCAGCACCGTCAACGCCGCCGAGGGGCTGAAGAACAAGCTGAAGTCCACCTTCGGCTGGGACGACGCCACGGCCTACGCGCACATCGGCATCTCCGGCATGAACGGCCTGTCCGACCAGCAGGAGAACACCACCCCGGCGATCTGGACGCAGATCCGCGACTGGGCGAACGGCCACCACATCGCGCGGCTGGCGTTCTGGGCCGTCAACCGCGACCGGCCCTGCCCGGGCGGCGGCGTGGTGAGCAACTGCTCCGGCATCAGCCAGAACACCTGGCAGTTCACCTCGATCACGGCCGGGTTCACCGGCTGACCCGCCGGCGCCGTACGGCGGAGGGCCGCCCGGCCGGGCGGCCCTCCGTGCGCGTCGATCGGCCGGGAACGGTCAGGCGAGGTAGGCCAGGGCCGGGTGGACCTCGGTGTAGCGGTCGACCAGCCTGCGCGCCACGGTGACCGAGTCCACCAGCGGGTGCAGCGCGAACGCCTTCACCGCGCTCGCCCGCGAACCGGACTCGGCGGCGGCCAGCACCTCCCGCTCGACGGCCTTGACCGAGCAGACCAGGCCGGTGGCGTGTGCGGGCAGCGGGTCGGCGGACAGCGGATGGGCGCCGCTCGCGTCCACCAGGCAGGGGACCTCGACGACCGCGTCCGCGTCGAGCACGGACAGCGTGGAGCGGTTGCGGACGTTGAGGATGAGGGTGGCGCGCTCGTCGCGGGCGACGGCCCGCATCAGGGCGAGCGCCACCTTCTCGTACCCGCCGGACAGGTCGTCGGCCTCGCGCTCGCCCGCCCCGGCGCTCTCCCGGTTCTCGGCCATGTACGTCGCCTCGCGTTCGGCGCGGGTGCGCTCCCAGGCGAGCAGGGCGGAGGCGTGGGGGTCGCCCGCCTCCGCGTAGAACCGGGCCTGCTGGTCGCGCAGGAAGGCGCCGCGGGTCTTCCCGGCCTCCTGGTAGGCGCGGACCGTCTCCCGGTTGAAGTAGTAGTAGTGCAGGTACTCGTTGGGGACGGCGCCGAGCGACCGCAGCCAGTCGGCGCCGAACAGCCGGCCCTCCTCGAAGGAGCCGAGCAGCGCCGGGTCGGCGAGCAGGCGCGGCAGTTCGTCGCGCCCGGCGACGCGCAGCCCGCGCACCCAGCCGAGGTGGTTGAGGCCGACGTAGTCGACGAAGGCCTCGGCGGGGTCGGCGCCGAGGACCCGGGCGATGCGGCGGCCGAGGCCGACCGGCGAGTCGCAGATGCCGATGACGCGGTCGCCGAGGTGACGGGACATGGCCTCGGTGACCAGGCCGGCCGGGTTGGTGAAGTTGATGACCCAGGCGTCCGGGGCCAGCCTGGCCACGCGCCGCGCGATGTCCACGGCGACGGGGACGGTCCGCAGGCCGTAGGCGATCCCGCCCGCGCCGACCGTCTCCTGGCCGAGCACGCCCTCCGCGAGCGCCACCCGTTCGTCCTGCGCGCGCCCCTCCAGGCCGCCGACCCGGATCGCGGAGAAGACGAAGTCCGCGCCGCGCAGCGCCTCGTCCAGGCCGGTGGTGGCGGTCACCGCGGGCGCGCCGGGGACACCGGCGGCCTGTTCCGCCAGGACGCGGGTCACCGCCCGCAGCCGGCGGTCGTCGAGGTCGTGCAGGACGACCTCGGTGACCCGTCCCTCGCCCCGGTCGGCCAGCAGTGCCCCGTACACGAGCGGCACCCGGAATCCGCCGCCGCCCAGAATCGTCAGCTTCACGCCCGCACCCTTCCCGCAACTCCCGCCGCGGCCGCCTCGGCCCGGCCCCGCAGTGGCCATCCCCTGCCGGCCCACCAGGGTACGGAGCCGGACGCCGCCCGGAGCGGAACGCCGGCGACAGGAGCGGACGGCGGCGGACGGGAGCGGGCGGGCGGGAGCGGGCGGGCGGGAAGAGGCGGGCGGAACGGCGGCCGAGAGCGGGCGGGCGTGCGGACCGCCGGGGCGGTGGGCGGCTCGGCGCGCGCCGGGCTCGGACCGGTTCGGACCGCTTCAGTCGGCGAACTCGCCTGCGGGCAGCGGACTTTCCTTGCTTCAACTCTTGACGACCGGGAGAGCGGGGAGCACATTGGCGGGCACCGCTGAGAGCGCTCTCATACGGCTTGGGAGCGCTCTCACGAGTACTCCCGCACCCACTCCGTACCGAGAGGCTCCCCATGAGCGCTTCCTCCGGCACATCCAGACCCCGCCCCCTGCGGCGCGCGCTCGTCGCCATGGCCGCGACGCTCGGCCTGGCCGCCGCGGTCGCCACGGCCGCCACCGCGCCCGCCCGCGCCTCCGCGCCCACGCCCCCCACGGGCTGGACGCAGGTCTTCCTGGACGACTTCGAGGGCGCGGCGGGCTCCGGCGTCAACACCGCCAACTGGATCTACGACACGGGCACGTCCTACCCCGGCGGCGCCGCCAACTGGGGCACCGGCGAGGTCGAGACGATGACGTCGAGCACCAGCAACGTCTCGCTGGACGGCAGCGGCAACCTGCGCATCACCCCGCGCCGGGACGCCGCCGGCAACTGGACCTCCGGCCGGATCGAGACCGTCCGCACCGACTTCCAGCCCCCGGCGGGCGGAAAGCTGCGGGTGCAGGCCCGGATCCAGCTGCCGAACGTCACCGGCGCCGCAGCCAAGGGCTACTGGCCGGCGTTCTGGATGCTGGGCGCGCCGTTCCGCGGCAACTACTGGAACTGGCCCGGCGTCGGCGAGCTGGACATCATGGAGAACGTCCAGGGCCTGAACACCGACTGGGCCACCATCCACTGCGGCACCAACCCGGGCGGCCCGTGCAACGAGACCACCGGCATCGGCGGCTCCACCGCGTGCACCGGCACCACCTGCCAGGCCGGCTTCCACACGTACGCGATGGAGTGGGACCGCTCGACCGCCACCGAGGAGATCCGCTTCTACCTGGACGGCGTCAACTTCCACACGGTGCGCGCCAACCAGGTCGACGCCACGACGTGGGCGAACGCCACCAACCACGGCTACTTCATCATCCTCAACGTCGCGATGGGCGGCGGGTTCCCGGGCGCGTTCGGCGGCGGCCCGGACAGCGGCACCGAGCCGGGCCACCCGATGGTCGTCGACTACGTGCAGGTCCTGCGCTCCTCGGACGGCGGCACCACTCCCCCGCCGCCCGGCAACCGGGACGCCTACAGCGCCATCCAGGCCGAGTCCTACGACGGCCAGTCCGGCGTCGGCACCGAGACGACGACGGACTCGGGCGGCGGGCAGAACATCGCGCAGCTCGCGAACGGCGACTGGGCGCTGTACAAGGGCGTCGACTTCGGTTCCAGCGCGGCGAGGCAGTTCTACGCGCGGGTCGCCAGCGGCGCCGCGAACGGCGTCAGCGGCCTGGTCGAGGTGCGTCTGGACAGCCGCGGCAACGCGCCCGTCGGCAGTTTCGCCGTGGGCAACACGGGCGGCTGGCAGTCGTGGCGGACGGTGCCGGCCAACATCGGCGCGGTGACCGGCACCCATGACGTCTACCTGACCTTCACCAGCGGTCAGCCGGCCGACTTCGTGAACGTGAACTGGTTCGACTTCGGGCACTGACCCGCGAACCGTGCGCGCGTCCCCGGCGGGGTGCACCGCCGGGGACGCGTGCGTCCGCGGCCCGTCGCCGCGCTCCGCGCCCGCCGCGTCCCGCACGTCCCCCGCGGCTCGACCGGGGTGTTCACCGGCCCCGGCGTCCGCCGGCGTCCCGTCGCCCCGGCGCGGCGGCCTCAGGGGCGCAGCTCCGCGCGGAACGCGACCGGGGTCCGGCCGGTGTGCAGCTGGAAGAACTTGGAGAAGTTCGCCGCGTCGGGGAAGCCCACGGCCGCCCCGACGCGGCCGATCGGCAGGTCCGTGTGGGCGAGGAGGCGCTTGGCCTCCAGGACGACGCGCTTGTCGATGAATCCCTTGGGGGTCTCCCCGGTGGCCGCGCGGACGGCGCGGACGAGGGTGCGGCGGGAGTAACCGAGGCCGTCGGCGTAGGCGCTGACGCTGTGGTTGACGGCGAAGCCCCGTTCGACGGCCTCCCTGAAGCGCGTGAACGTGGTGTCGGTCTGCTGCCGTGAGACCTGTGCCGAGCTGGCCGCGAGGTGCGCGAGGCGCAGCAGGAAGGCGGTCAGGGTGTGCCGCAGCACGGCCGTGTGCAGGCTGAGCGGGAGCGTCGCGGTGTCCTCGTACTCCCGCCGCAGCTGGTCGAGGGCCGCCTGGAGCGGGCCGAGCCGGGCCGGACCGGGGCGCAGGAGGGGCGGGAGGTCGTAGCGGTACAGGCCGGCGGCCTCGACGGTGGCGGGGGGCAGAAAGCCGGGCTGCATGGTCAGGACGGTTCCGCGGTACACGGACTCACGGGAGAAGCGGTGCACCTGCCCGGGGCGGATCCACAGCAGGTCACCGGCCGTCGCCTCGTGTTCGGTGAAGTCGATCATGTGCCGGACCGGGCCGTCGGTGAAGAGCATGACCACATGGAAGTCGATGCGGTGGACGCGGTGCAGCGGGGCCTCGGCGTGCCATGCGCGGTCGGGACCCAGGGGACCGATCTGCATGCCGACGCCACCGGCGGCCGGGTCGGCCGGGAAGGGAAGGGTTCTGATCCGGTCGCGGTCCGTCGTGCCGTCGTCGCCGGTGTCACCGGCGGCGGCTTGCTGTGTTTCGTCGGTCATGTCCTCTTCGTGCCGTTCCTGTCGTGCGCCCGGTGTCCCAGATTCACCACAGGCTGACACACCCCGACCTTCCCCCGAAAAAGTCAGACTTTTAAGTTTGAACGCGCTCGGCCAGCCATCCCGCACGGAACGAGGATCTCCTGAAGATGACCACGCAGATGTCCGAGGGCTTGGAGTGGACCGAACTGGACCGGCGGGCGGTGGACACGGCCAGGCTGCTCGCGGCCGACGCGGTGGAGAAGGCCGGCAACGGCCACCCGGGCACCGCGATGAGCCTGGCGCCCGCCGCGTACACGCTGTTCCAGAAGGTGATGCGCCATGACCCGGCCGACCCGGAGTGGGCCGGCCGCGACCGTTTCGTGCTGTCGCCCGGCCACACCTCGCTGACCCTCTACACCCAGCTCTACCTCGCGGGGTACGAGCTGGAGCTGGACGATCTGAAGGCGTTCCGCACGTACCGCTCGAAGACGCCGGGCCACCCCGAGTACGGGCACACGGCGGGCGTGGAGACCACCACGGGACCCCTCGGGCAGGGCGTCGCCAACGCCGTCGGCATGGCGATGGCGGCCCGCTACGAGCGCGGCCTGTTCGACCCCGGCGCCCCCGAGGGCGCCTCCCCGTTCGACCACACCGTCTGGGCGATCGTCTCCGACGGCGACCTGCAGGAGGGCGTCTCCGCCGAGGCGTCCTCGCTGGCCGGCCACCAGAAGCTCGGCAACCTGGTGCTGCTCTACGACGACAACCACATCTCCATCGAGGGCGACACCGCGACCGCGTTCTCCGAGGACGTGCTGAAGCGGTACGAGGCCTACGGCTGGCACACCCAGCGCGTCGAGCCCGCCGCCGACGGCGACATCGACGTCCCGGCCCTCCACCGCGCCCTCACGGCCGCCCGGGCGGAGACCGGGCGGCCGTCCGTCGTCGCGCTGCGCACGGTCATCGCCTGGCCCGCCCCCGACGCGCGGAACACCGCGGCCGCCCACGGCGCCGCGCTCGGTGAGGAGGAGGTCGCCGCCACCAAGCGCGTCCTCGGCTTCGACCCCGGGCGCAGCTTCCAGGTCGAGGACGAGGTGCTCCGGCACACCCGCCGGGCCCTGGACCGGGGCGCCGAGGCGCACGCCGCCTGGGACAAGCGGATCGCCGAGTGGCGGACCGCCCGGCCCGAGCGGGCCGGGCTGTTCGACCGGATCAGCAAGGGCGAGCTGCCGGAGGGCTGGGAGGACGCGCTGCCCGTCTTCGCGGAGGGCGAGCGGGTCGCCACCCGGGCGGCCTCCGGCAAGGTGCTGCAGGCGCTCGGCGCGGTGATCCCCGAGCTGTGGGGCGGCTCCGCCGACCTCGCCGGGTCGAACAACACGACGATCGACAAGAACAGCTCCTTCCTGCCCGAGGGCAACCCGCTGCCGGAGGCCGACCCGTACGGCCGCACCGTCCACTTCGGCATCCGCGAGTTCTCCATGGCCGCGGAGCTGAACGGCATCGCCCTGCACGGCAACACCCGTGTCCACGGCGGCACGTTCCTGACCTTCTCCGACTACATGCGCAACGCCGTCCGCATGTCCGCGCTGATGCAGCTGCCGGTGACGTACGTGTGGACGCACGACTCCATCGGTCTGGGCGAGGACGGCCCGACCCACCAGCCGGTGGAGCACCTGGCCTCGCTGCGCGCGATCCCGGGTCTGAACGTCGTGCGCCCGGCGGACGCCAACGAGACCGCGGTCGCCTGGGCCGAGATCCTGAGGAGGCACGCCACCAACCCGGCCCCGCACGGCCTCGCGCTCACCCGCCAGGGTGTGCCGGTGCACGCGCCGGACCAGGACGCGGCCAGGGGCGGCTACGTGCTGCGCGCCTCCTCGACCGAGGTCCCGGAGGTGATCGTCATCGCCACGGGTTCCGAGGTGGAGCCGGCCCTGGCCGCGCGGGAACTGCTGGAGGCCGAGGGGATCGGCACGCGGGTGGTGTCGATGCCGTGCGTGGAGTGGTTCGAGGAGCAGCCGCGCGCCTACCGCGAGCGGGTGCTGCCGCCGGCCGTGAAGGCCCGTGTCGCCGTGGAGGCCGGCATCGGCCTGACCTGGCACCGGTACGTCGGCGACGCCGGGCGCATCGTCTCCCTCGAGCGCTTCGGCGCCTCCGCGGACGCGAAGACCCTGTTCGCCGAGTTCGGCTTCACCCCCGAGAACGTCGCCGCGGCGGCCCGCGAGTCGCTCGCCGCCGCGCGCGCCTGACACCGACGCACACCCACAAGAGAGATGAGCACAGTGACCGAAGCAACCGCGACCCCGGGCGCCCTCAAGCGCCTCGCCGACGAGGGCGTGTCCGTCTGGCTGGACGACCTGTCCCGCGAGCGGATCACCTCGGGCGGTCTCGCCCGACTGGTGGCGAACGCAGGCGCCGTCGGTGTCACCACCAACCCGTCGATCTTCCAGGCGGCCATCGGCTCCGGTGAGGGCTACGAGGAGCAGCTCGCCGACCTCGCCGTGCGGGGCGTCACGGTCGACGAGGCCGTACGGATGCTGACCACCGCCGACGTGCGCGACGCCGCAGACGTCCTGCGGCCCGTGTACGACGCGACGGGCGGGCGCGACGGCCGGGTCTCCATCGAGGTCGACCCCCGCCTCGCCCACCGCACCGAGGCGACGGTCGCCGAGGCCAGGCAGCTCGCCTGGCTGGTCGACCGGCCCAACGTGATGATCAAGATTCCGGCGACCAGGGCGGGCCTGCCGGCGATCACCGAGGTCGTCGGCAGCGGCATCAGCGTGAACGTGACCCTGATCTTCTCCCTGGCGCGCTACCGGGAGGTGATGGACGCCTACCTGGCCGGCCTGGAGAAGGCGCGTGAGCGGGGCGTCGACCTGTCCACCGTCCACTCGGTGGCGTCGTTCTTCGTCTCCCGGGTGGACACCGAGATCGACAAGCGGTTGACGGCCCTCGGCACCGACGAGGCGCTCGCCCTCAAGGGCCGCGCGGCCCTCGCCAACGCCCGCCTCGCCTACCAGGCGTACGAGGAGGTGTTCGGCTCGGCCGACGGCGCGACGCCGCCCTGCGGCCGCTGGAGCGCGCTGAAGGAGGCGGGCGCGCACGAGCAGCGTCCGCTGTGGGCGTCCACCGGTGTGAAGGACCCGGCCTACAAGGACACGCTGTACGTGGACGAGCTGGTCGCGCCGAACACGGTCAACACCATGCCGGAGGCCACGCTGAACGCCGTCGCCGACCACGGTGAGATCACCGGTGACACGGTGACCGGCGGCTACGCGCGGGCCCGCGCCGACCTGGACGCCGTCGAACGGCTCGGCATCTCCTACGACGAGGTCGTCCGTCAGCTGGAGGACGAGGGGGTCGCCAAGTTCGAGGCGGCCTGGCAGGAACTGCTGGACGCCGTCACCGCGTCCCTGAAGAGCAAGGGAGTTGACGCCCGATGACCGACGACGCACCCGCCCAGGCGCCCCGGGAGGTGCGGGTCCCGGTGACCCCCGCGGCCGACTGGGTCAATCCGCTGCGGGACGCCCGCGACCGCCGTCTGCCGCGCATCGCCGGGCCGTCCGGCCTGGTCATCTTCGGGGTGACCGGCGACCTGTCCCGCAAGAAGCTGATGCCGGCGGTGTACGACCTCGCCAACCGCGGTCTGCTGCCGCCGGGCTTCTCCCTGGTCGGGTTCGCCCGCCGGGACTGGGAGGACCAGGACTTCGCCCAGGTGGTGCACGACGCGGTGCGCGAGCACGCGCGCACCCCGTTCCGGGAGGAGGTGTGGCAGCAGCTCGCCGAGGGCATGCGGTTCATCCCCGGCGACTTCGATGACGACACCGCGTTCAAGCAGCTCAAGGACGCCGTGGACGAGCTGGACGCCTCCCGCGGCACCGGCGGCAACTTCGCCTTCTACCTCTCGGTGCCGCCGAAGTTCTTCCCGAAGGTCGTCCAGCAGCTGAAGAAGCACGGCCTGGCCGCCCCGCCGCAGGGCTCCTGGCGGCGCGCGGTCATCGAGAAGCCGTTCGGGCACGACCTGGCCAGCGCCTGCGAGCTGAACGCCATCGTGCACGACGTGTTCGAGCCGGACCAGGTGTTCCGCATCGACCACTACCTCGGCAAGGAGACCGTCCAGAACATCCTCGCCCTGCGCTTCGCCAACCAGATGTACGAGCCGGTCTGGAACCGGTCGTACGTCGACCATGTGCAGATCACCATGGCCGAGGACATCGGCATAGGCGGCCGGGCCGGCTACTACGACGGCATCGGCGCGGCCCGCGACGTCATCCAGAACCACCTGCTGCAGCTGATGGCGCTCACCGCCATGGAGGAGCCGATCGCGTTCGACGCGGAGGCGCTGCTCACCGAGAAGCTGAAGGTGCTGAAGTCGGTGCGGCTCCCGGAGGACCTCGGCCGGCACACCGTGCGCGGCCAGTACGCGGCCGGCTGGCAGGGCGGCGAGAAGGTGGCCGGCTACCTGGAGGAGGAGGGCATCGACCCTAACTCGAGGACCGACACCTACGCGGCGGTCAAGCTGGAGATCGACAACCGCCGCTGGGCGGGCGTCCCCTTCTACCTGCGCACCGGCAAGCGCCTGGGCCGCCGCGTCACCGAGATCGCGGTGGTCTTCAAGCGGGCCCCGCACTCCCCGTTCGACTCCACCGCCACCGAGGAGCTGGGCTCGAACGCGATCGTCGTCCGCGTCCAGCCCGACGAGGGCATGACCGTCCGGTTCGGCTCCAAGGTGCCGGGCACCTCGATGGAGATCCGGGACGTGTCCATGGACTTCGCCTACGGCGAGTCGTTCACCGAGTCGAGCCCGGAGGCGTACGAGCGGCTCATCCTGGACGTGCTGCTCGGCGACGCCAACCTGTTCCCCCGCCACCAGGAGGTGGAGGAGTCCTGGAAGATCCTCGACCCGATCGAGGAGTACTGGGCGGCGCACGGCAGGCCCGCGCAGTACGCGTCGGGGAGCTGGGGACCGAGGGAAGCCGACGAGATGCTCGCACGAGACGGACGGAGCTGGCGCAGGCCATGAAGATCGACCTGACCGACACCACGGCAAGCAAGATCAACAAGGCGTTGGTGCAGGGCCGGCGCGCCATCGGCACACCGGCCGTGGGCATGGTCCTGACGATGGTCATCGTCACGGACGAGGAGAACGCCTACGACGCGCTCAAGGCCGCCGAGGAGGCCTCGCACGAGCACCCCTCGCGCACCCTGGTCGTCATCAAGCGGCACGCCCGCACCCCGCGCGACCGCACCCGGTCGCGGCTGGACGCCGAGGTGCGGGTCGGCTCCGAGGCGGGCACCGGCGAGACGGTCGTCCTGCGCACCTACGGCGAGGTGTCCGACCACGCCGACTCGGTCGTGCTGCCGCTGCTGCTGCCGGACGCACCGGTGGTCGTCTGGTGGCCGGTGAACGCGCCCGACAACCCCTCCAAGGACCCGCTGGGCGCACTGGCCCAGCGCCGGATCACCGACCTGTACGCCGTCGAGCGGCCCCTGGAGGTGCTGGAGAGCCGGGCGCGCACCTACGCGCCCGGCGACACCGACCTCGCCTGGACCCGGCTCACCCCGTGGCGCTCGATGCTGGCCGCCGCACTGGACCAGGCCCGGGCGGAGGTGACCTCGGCGGCCGTCGAGGCCGAGGCGGAGAACCCCAGCGCCGAGCTGCTGGCCCGCTGGCTTCAGGCCCGCCTGGACGTGCCCGTGGACCGTGTGGTCAGCGAGGGCCCCGTCGTCACGGCCGTGCGGCTCGGCACCGGGAACGGGGAGATCGTCATCGACCGCCCCGAAGGCCCCCTCGCCTCGCTGACCCTGCCGGGCCAGCCGCCGCGCACCCTCGCCCTGAAGGTCCGTCCCACCTCCGAACTCATCGCCGAGGAGCTGCGCCGCCTCGACGCCGACGAGATGTACGCCGTCGCCCTGCGGGGCGAGGCCGCCAAGGAGCACGCCTGAGATGGCAGAGTCCCAGTACCCGAAGCTCACCGACCGGCCCGAGTGGGCCGCCCTGGCCGACCACCGCGCCGCGGGACAGCCGCACCTGCGCGAGCTGTTCGCCGCCGACCCGGGCCGCGCCGAGCGGTACGTGGTGCGGGTCGGTGACCTGCACATCGACTACTCGAAGCATCTGGTCACCGATGAGACGCTGCGGCTGCTGCGCGGGCTGGCCGCGGCGGCGGACGTGTTCGGTCTGCGGGACGCGATGTTCCGCGGGGAGCGGATCAACGTCACCGAGGACCGGGCCGTGCTGCACACCGCGCTGCGCGCGCCGCGGGAGGCGGTGGTGGAGGTGGACGGCGAGAACGTGGTGCCGAAGGTGCACGCGGTGCTGGACCGGATGGCCGTGTTCGCCGAGCGGGTCCGCTCCGGCGCGTGGACCGGGCACACCGGCCGGCCCGTCCGCAACGTCGTCAACATCGGCATCGGCGGCTCCGACCTGGGTCCGGCGATGGCCTACGAGGCACTGCGCCCCTACACCGCGCGGGAGCTGACGGTTCGTTTCGTGTCGAACGTGGACGGCGCGGATCTGCACGAGGCCGTCCGGGACCTGGACCCGGCCGAGACGCTGTTCGTGGTGGCCTCCAAGACGTTCACCACGATCGAGACGATCACCAACGCGACCTCGGCGCGCGCCTGGCTGCTCAACGCCTTCGACGGCGACGAGGCGGCGGTGGC
>NZ_JBEXTB010000028.1:57100-90152 GCF_040613915.1 Streptomyces sp. NPDC006193 | reverse complement strand
CAGCCACGCCTGGGACAGCGAGTTCAGATAGTGCTGCTGGGGAAACGGATAGACCTCGGCGACCTTTCCGATGCGCCGGAGGAGGCCGGCGCGCGCGGCCGTCACCGCAGGCTGCGCACGTCGAGGTGCCGCAGCACCCGGTCCACGATCTCCGGGTCCGCGCCGGGCTCGCTGCGCGCCGCCAGCACCTCGTGCCGCGCCGCGCTGAGCATCTCCCCCTGGATGCGCCGCACCCGCTTGAGCCGCCTGGCCCGCTGGCGGTGCGCCTCCCGGCGCTCCTCCTCCCCCATGTCCGGGCTGATCCGGATCCCGATGTCGAAGGCCCGCCGCAGCATCTGCTCGGACAGCTCCTCGGGCAGGTCCTCGACCTGCTCGATCTCGCGCAGCCTGCGCTTGGCCGCCTTCGCCGCCCGCACCGCCAGCTCCTTCTCGAACTCCTTCTCCCGCTCGGAGTCGGCCCGCACCCCGAGCCGGCGCACCAGCCACGGCAGGGTCAGCCCCTGCACCACCAGCGTGGCGATGATCACCGCGAAGGCGATGAACACGAGGACGTCCCGCTGCGGGAAGGCAGAGCCGTCCTCGGTGCGCAGCGGAATGGCGAGGACCAGCGCCACCGAGGCCACCCCGCGCATCCCGGACCACCACATGACGACGGTCTCCCGCCAGCTCACGGGGATCTCCTCGTCGTAGTCCCGGCGGGCGTGCAGCCGCTTGGTCAGCCAGGTCGCGGGCAGCAGCCACAGCAGCCGTACGACGACCACCACGGCCACGACGGCGGCCGCCCAGCCGAGCAGCTCGCCCCACCGCCCGCGGGCCGTGTGGAGGGCGTTGTGCAGCTCCAGCCCGATCAGCCCGAAGGCGACGCCCGTGACGAGGGTGTCGATGATGTCCCAGAAGGTGTGCCCGGCCAGCCGGGTCATCACGTCGTCGGCGTCGGTGGCGTACTCGGCGAGGAAGAGGGCCGTGGTGAGCACCGCGAGCACCCCGGAGCCGTGCATCCGCTCGGCGAGCACGTACGAGGCGTACGGCACCAGCAGGGTCAGGCCGATCTGCAGCGTCGGGTCGCCCAGCAGGTCCATGAGCTTGTTCGCGCCCCACCCCAGCGCCAGGCCCGCGGCCAGCGCGACGACGGCGGACAGCACGAGGTCCAGCGCGGCCTCCCAGGGCGAGAAGGTGCCGCTGAGGGCCGCGGCGATCGCCACGTTGTACAGCACGATGGCCGTGACGTCGTTGAAGAGCCCCTCGCCCTCCAGGATGGACACCAGCCGGCGCGGCAGCCCGAGCTGCCCGGCCACGCTGGTCGCGGCGACCGGATCGGGCGGGGCTATCAGGGCGCCGAGCGCGACGGCGGCGGCGATCGGCAGCCCGGGCACGACGGCGTGCGCGACGACCGCCACGCACACCGTCGTCACGAACACCAGGGCGACGGCCAGCAGGAAGATCGGCCGGACGTTGTGCGCGAACTGCCGCCAGGAGGTCCGGCGCACGGCGGCGTAGAGCAGCGGCGGCAGCAGCGCGGGCAGGATCAGCTCGGGCGGGATGTCCACGTCGGGCACGAACTCGACCACTGCCAGGACCCCTCCGAACAGGGTCATCAGCACCGGCGCGGGCACCCCGAACCGGTCCCCCACCGGGACACTCACCAGGGCCCCGAGCAGCAGGACGAACAACAAGGCCAACTGGTCCAAGGACGGCGCTCCGGGGTCGACGATCGATCACACGGCAGATCTCCAGCCTGCCACGACGCCCGAGCGCGGGCCCTGCCGGCACCGCCCCGCCCCGCAGAGGGGACGGCGCGGGGCCGCGGCTACAGGGACCGGCGCATCGCCCGGTGCGGAATGCCGGCGTCCGGGAACTCCGGGCCGTACGCCTCGTAGCCGAGCCGCTCGTAGAAGCCCAGCGCGTGCGTCTGCGCGTGCAGGTCCACCGCGGCCAGGCCGCGCGCGCGTGCCGCGTCCTCGACGGCCCGCACCAGGGCCGCGCCGACGCCCTGGCCGCGCGCCTCGCGGGAGACGGCGAGCCGCCCCAGGGAGCCCACCGCCGGGTCCCCGCCGGTCTTCGCGGCGGCCGTCTCCCCGTGCAGCAGCCGCCCGGTGCCCAGCGGCACACCGTCCCGCCGGACCGCCAGCACATGCACGGCCACGGCGTCGTAGGCGTCGTACTCGATGTCCTCGGCGACGCCCTGCTCGACCACGAAGACCTCCTTGCGGAGCGCGAAGCAGGCCTCTCGGTCGGCCGGGTCCTCCGCGACCCGGACGGTGTACGGCGCGCTCACGCGTACGTCTCCTCGCGGACCTGGTCGAGGGCCTTCTGCAGGTCCTCGGGGTAGTCGCTCCGGAACTCCACCCACTGCCCGTCGCCCGGGTGCTCGAAGCCGAGGCGCACCGCGTGCAGCCACTGCCGGGTCAGGCGCAGCCGCTTGGCGAGGGTCGGGTCGGCACCGTAGGTGAGGTCGCCGACGCACGGGTGGCGGTGGGCGGCCATGTGGACGCGGATCTGGTGGGTGCGGCCGGTCTCCAGCTTCACGTCCAGCAGCGAGGCCGCGCGGAACGCCTCGATGAGGTCGTAGTGCGTCACCGACGGCTTGCCGTCGGCGGTGACCGCCCACTTGTAGTCGTGGTTCGGGTGGCGGCCGATCGGCGCGTCGATGGTGCCGCTCGTCGGGTCCGGGTGGCCCTGGACGAGGGTGTGGTAGCGCTTGTCGACCGTGCGCTCCTTGAACTGGCGCTTGAGCGACGTGTACGCGTACTCGGACTTGGCGACCACCATCAGACCGGAGGTGCCGACGTCCAGGCGGTGGACGATGCCCTGGCGCTCGGCGGCGCCGGAGGTGGAGATGCGGTACCCGGCGGCGGCGAGACCGCCGATGACGGTGGGCCCGGACCAGCCCGGCGACGGGTGCGCGGCCACGCCGACCGGCTTGACGATCACGACCACGTCGTCGTCGTCGTGCACGATCTCCATGCCCTCGACCGGCTCGGCGACCACCTGCACCGGCGCGGGCGCCTGCGGCATCTCGACCTCGAGCCAGGCGCCGCCGCGCACCCGCTCCGACTTGCCGACCACCGCGCCGTCGACCTGGACCTTGCCGGCCGCGGCGAGCTCCGCCGCCTTCGTGCGGGAGAAGCCGAACATGCGGGAGATGGCGGCGTCGACGCGCTCGCCCTCCAGGCCGTCGGGCACGGGCAGGGTACGGATCTCGGGAATCGTGCTCACCCGTCGAGTATGCCGGACGGGTGGGACGGCGCCGAACGAGCCTGTGGACGGCCCAGCGGCACCTCAGTCCGTGTGGACCGTGCCGTCCGGGTCCAGGCCGCGGAAGGACAGCAGCACGATCAGGATGCCGCCGCACACGATCGCCGAGTCGGCGAGGTTGAACACCGCGAAGCCCTTCGGCGCGATGAAGTCCACGACCTCGCCCTCGAAGACTCCCGGCGCCCGGAAGATCCGGTCGGTGAGGTTGCCGAGCGCGCCGCCGAGCAGCAGGCCGAGCGCGACCGCCCACGGCAGGCTGTACAGCTTGCGGGCCAGCCGGATGATCACCACGATCACCGCCGCCGCGATCAGTGTGAAGATCACCGTGAAGGCCGCGCCGAAACCGAAGGCGGCGCCCGGGTTGCGGATGGCGTGCAGCTCCAGCCAGTCCCCGACGAGGCGGATCGGCGCGTGGCCCTCCAGCCGGTCGACGACGAGCATCTTGCTGACCAGGTCGAGGGCGTACGCGAACGCGGCCACCGCGAACAGCACGGCGACCCGGCGTCCGCGGCCGGTCCGCGGCGCCGGCGCGCCCGCGGCGGACGCACCGTCCGCACCGTCCGCCCCCGGCGCGCCCGGGGCGGCGGGCGCCTGGGCCGCCGTCTGCTCGCCGCTGCCGTCCGGGGTGTCCGGCGTACCGATGATGCGCTCCGCCTCTGCCACGTGAGTCCCTCAACCTAGGTGCCTGACTGGGGACGAGACTACGGCACGCCCCCGCGGCCCCTCACGCTCAGGAGCGGCGTTCCTGCTTCTGCTTGCACTCCACGCACAGGGTGGCCCGCGGGAACGCCTGCATCCTCGCCTTGCCGATGGGGTTGCCGCAGTTCTCGCACAGGCCGTAGGTGCCCGCGTCCAGCCGTTCCAGCGCGCGCTCGGTCTGGACCAGCATCTCGCGCGCGTTGGCCGCCAGCGCCATCTCGTGCTCGCGCGTGATGTTCTTGGTCCCGGTGTCGGCCTGGTCGTCACCGGCGCCGTCCCCGGAGTCGCGCATCAGGCCGACGAGGGACGCCTCCGAGGAGCTGATCTCCTCCCGCAGCCGCTCCATCTCGGACTGCAGTTCCGCGCGGGCCTCCGTGACCTCTTCCGGGGTCCAGGGGTCCTCGCCGGGGCGCACCGCCAGCTCGCCGGGCTCCGCCGCGATGCCGCGCGCCTTGGGAACGGCGGTCTGTCCGGACGTGACCGTGCCAGGAGTCTTCTTCGCAACCACTGTCGTGGCTCCCGTCTGCTTCGCGGCCCGCGCCGCGCCCGCCTTCTTGGCCGTGCTCTCATCGGCCGCCTCCGTGGAGACGCCCGCCTCGACCGCCCGTTCGCCGCCGGCCTTCCTCGCCGTCGGCTCCTCGGCGGCCGTCCCTCCTCGGGCGGCCTTCCCGCCCGCCGTCCGCGGAGCCGCCGCCCTGCCGGCGGCCGTCCCGGCGGCTGTCTCCTTCACCGCGGTCCCGCGGGCCGCCGTCCGCCCCGCGGCCGCCTTCTCCGCCGCGGCCTTCCCGGTCGCGGCCTTCTCCGCCTCGGCCTTCTTCGCTGCGGCCTTCTCGGTCGCGGCCTTCTTCGCTGCGGCCTTCTCGGTCGCGGCCTTCTTCGCTGCGGCCTTCTCGGTCGCGGCCTTCTTCGCCGCGGCCTTCTTCGCTGCGGCCTTCCCGGTCGCGGTCTTCTTCACCGCGGCCTTCTTCGCCACAGCCTTCCCGGTCGCGGTCTCCTTCGCCGCGGCCTTCTTCACCGCGGCCTTCTCGGTCGCGGCCTTCCCGGCCGGGGTCCTCCGGGCAGCCGTCTGCTTCGCCGGCCCCCGCGCCACCGGGGCCCGCGCCTCCTCCTCGGCGGCCGGCTGCCTCGCCGCCCCCTCCTCCACGGCCGTCCTCTCGCCCGCCGGCTTCCCCGCGGCCGTCTTCCCGGCGGCAGGCCGCGCGCCGGTCTTCCCGGTCGCCGGCTGCTGTACGGCGGTCTTCTTCGCCACCATGGCCGGCCCCTTCACATATTGTGATCACGCACGCGAATCGTGCTGGGACGATAAATCGACTCGAGTCCCGCGGCAACGGGGCACACCGCCCGATTCGCCCGCCCGCACCCCCCGTGCGACGGGCCTGCATCCGTTGTGCCCAGCTCCCCGCCGGGTATTCCGCCGGACCGGCCCGTGCCGGACGCACGCGCGGCCCCCTCGCCGTTCGGGTCACGCGGCCCGGCGGCCGGAGGCCCGGCCGGCGGTCGGAAAACCGGTCCGCCGCCGTCCGCGGAGCGCCGTACACTGGGCGGAGCGAGAAGCGTGGATGGGGACGAGTAGCGGCGTACGCAGCCCAGAGCGACCCGGGGACGGTGGGAGCCCGGGGGCGAGCGCGTCGTGAAGATCACCCCGGAGCCGCCGGAAGAAAGCCGCCGCCGTGGTGCGGGGCGAGTAGAACCGGCATCGCGACCCGAATGAGGGGGTTCACCGGCGCGTACGGCGCGACGGGGAGCCAAGGAGGGTGGTACCGCGGGAGCGCGCCGCACACGGCGTCGACAGGATCGAAGGCTCTCGTCCCTCCGACGGAAGGCAGCAAGTCCGTTGGAGGATGCTCGCAGATGACAGCGCCGACGTACCGCCAGGTGCCCGCACAGGTCGACCTGCCCGCCCTCGAGCACGCCGTGCTCGACTTCTGGCGCGAGCAGAAGATCTTCGCCAAGAGCCTGGAGCAGTCCGAGGGCCGCCCGGAATGGGTGTTCTACGAGGGCCCGCCCACCGCCAACGGCATGCCCGGCGCCCACCACATCGAGGCCCGCGTCTTCAAGGACGTCTTCCCCCGCTTCCGCACCATGCGCGGCTACCACGTCGCCCGCAAGGCCGGCTGGGACTGCCACGGACTGCCCGTGGAGCTGGCCGTCGAGAAGGAGCTGGGCTTCACCGGCAAGCAGGACATCGAGGCGTACGGCATCGCCGAGTTCAACGCCCGGTGCCGCGAGTCGGTGACCCGGCACACCGACGCCTTCGCCGAGCTGACGACCCGCATGGGCTACTGGGTCGACCTGGACGACGCCTACCGGACCATGGACCCCGAGTACGTGGACTCGGTCTGGTGGTCGCTGAAGGAGATCTTCACCAAGGGCCTGCTGGTGCAGGACCACCGCGTCGCCCCCTGGTGCCCGCGCTGCGGCACCGGCCTGTCCGACCACGAGCTGGCGCAGGGCTACGAGACGGTCGTCGACCCCTCCGTGTACGTGCGCTTCCCGCTCACCTCCGGCCCGCTCGCCGGCGAGGCCGCGCTCCTGGTGTGGACGACGACCCCGTGGACCCTGGTGTCCAACACGGCGGTCGCCGCCCACCCCGAGGTCACCTACGTCGTCGCGACCGACGGCGAGGAGAAGCTCGTCGTCGCCGAGCCGCTGCTCGCCAAGGCGCTCGGCGAGGGCTGGGAGAGCACGGGCCGGACCTTCACCGGCGCCGAGATGGAGCGCTGGACGTACCGGCGCCCGTTCGAGCTGGTGGAGTTCCCCGAGCCCGCCCACTACGTGGTGAACGCCGAGTACGTCACCACCGAGGACGGCACGGGCCTGGTCCACCAGTCCCCCGCCTTCGGTGAGGACGACCTCAAGGTCTGCCGCTCCTACGGTCTGCCCGTGGTCAACCCGGTACGCCCCGACGGCACCTTCGAGGAGGACGTCCCGCTGGTCGGGGGCGTCTTCTTCAAGAAGGCGGACGAGAAGCTCACCGAGGACCTCCAGCAGCGCGGCCTCCTCTTCAAGCACCTGCCGTACGAGCACAGCTACCCGCACTGCTGGCGCTGCCACACCGCGCTGCTCTACTACGCGCAGCCCTCCTGGTACATCCGCACGACGGCGGTGAAGGACCGCCTGATCCAGGAGAACGAGAAGACCAACTGGTTCCCGGAGACCGTCAAGCACGGCCGGTTCGGCGACTGGCTGAACAACAACATCGACTGGGCGCTGTCCCGCAACCGCTACTGGGGCACCCCGCTGCCGATCTGGCGCTGCGAGGAGGACCACCTCACCTGCGTCGGCTCGCGCGCGGAACTGACCGAGCTGACCGGCGCCGACCAGTCGGGCCTGGACCCGCACCGCCCCTACATCGACGAGATCGTCTTCGCCTGCCCGCACGAGGGCTGCGCGAAGACGGCCACGCGCGTGCCCGAGGTCATCGACGCCTGGTACGACTCGGGTTCGATGCCGTTCGCGCAGTGGGGCTACCCGTACCGCAACAAGGAGCTGTTCGAGAGCCGGTACCCGGCGCAGTTCATCTCCGAGGCGATCGACCAGACCCGCGGCTGGTTCTACACGCTGATGGCCGTCGGCACGCTCGTCTTCGGCAGGTCGTCGTACGAGAACGTCGTCTGCCTGGGGCACATCCTGGCCGAGGACGGCCGCAAGATGTCCAAGCACCTCGGCAACATCCTGCAGCCGATCCCGCTCATGGACCAGCACGGCGCGGACGCGGTGCGCTGGTTCATGGCGGCCGGCGGCTCCCCGTGGGCGGCCCGCCGCGTCGGCCACGGCACCATCCAGGAAGTCGTCCGCAAGACGCTGCTGACCTACTGGAACACGGTCGCCTTCCAGGCGCTGTACGCCCGCACCTGCGGCTGGGCCCCTTCCGAGGCCGACCCGGCGCCGGCCGAGCGCCCGCTGCTTGACCGCTGGCTGCTGTCCGAACTGCACGCGCTGACCGACCAGGTGACCCAGGCGCTGGAGGGATACGACACCCAGCGCGCCGGCAAGCTGCTGTCCGCGTTCGTGGACGACCTGTCCAACTGGTACGTCCGCCGTTCGCGCCGCCGCTTCTGGCAGGGTGACAAGGCCGCCCTGCGCACGCTGCACGAGGTGCTGGAGACGGTCACGAAGCTGATGGCGCCGATCACCCCGTTCATCACCGAGCGGGTGTGGCAGGACCTGGTCGTGCCGGTCACGCCGGGCGCCCCGGAGTCCGTGCACCTGGCCGCCTGGCCGGAGGCCGACCTGTCGGCGGTCGACCTGGAGCTGTCCAAGCAGATGGCCCTCGTCCGCCGGCTGGTCGAGCTGGGCCGGGCCACCCGCGCCGAGTCGGGCGTCAAGACGCGGCAGCCGCTGTCCCGCGCGCTGATCGCGGCCACCGGCTTCGACGCCCTGCACCCCGAACTGCACACGCAGATCACCGAGGAGCTGAACGTCACCTCGCTGGCGTCGCTGTCCGAGGTCGGAGGCAGCCTGGTCGACACGACCGCCAAGGCCAACTTCCGCGCGCTGGGCAAGCGGTTCGGCAAGCGGGTCCAGGACGTGGCGAAGGCCATCGCGGGCGCCGACGCGGCCGCGCTCTCCCTCGCGCTGCGCGAGGGCACGGCGTCCGTGGAGGTGGACGGCGAGACGATCACCCTCGCTCCCGACGAGGTGATCATCACGGAGACCCCGCGCGAGGGCTGGTCGGTGGCCTCCGACTCCGGCGCCACGGTCGCCCTGGACCTGGAGATCACCGAGGAGCTGCGGCAGGCGGGCCTCGCCCGGGACGCCATCCGCCTCATCCAGGAAGCGCGCAAGAACAGCGGCCTGGACGTCGCCGACCGGATCGCGCTGCGCTGGACCTCCTCGGACCCGGCGGTCGTCGCGGCCCTGACCGAGCACACGGCTCTGATCGCCGACGAGGTCCTCGCCACCGACTTCGCCCGGGGCGAGGCGGAGGACGGCTACGGCGAGCCGTTCACCGACGAGGGGCTGTCCCTCACGTTCCGGCTGCGCAAGGCGTAGCCGCAGGCCGAACGATGGCAGGGCCCGGTCTCCGCTCAGGGGGCCGGGCCCTTCTGCACGGGCGCCCGGCGGCGTAACCGTGCGCGGCGGCGTAACCGTGCGCGGCAGCGGAACCGTGCGCCTGGCGCGCGCCCCTAGCGCGTCGACGCGCCCGGCACCGCCGTGTCAACCCGCGTAAAAAGGGCGGGCCCCCGGACCGAAGTCCAGGGGCCCGCCCTAGGGACGCTGCCGACGCCGTGGCCGTACCGGTCTCAGGGACCGCTCAGTTGTCGTCCTCGTCGATCAGGAACCCGCGCATCGGCGAGGGCGCCTGGCCCATCGGGGACGGGCCCTGCGGCCTGACCGGGGCCATGGGCTGGGTCATGGCCGGGGTCATCTGCTGCTGACCGCCGTAGGACGGGCCGGACGGAGCGGGCGAGCCGCCCATCGGCTGGTTGCCGCCGTAGGACGGGGCGCTCGCGCCGGCCGGGGCCATGGAGGGCGCCGGGGACGGCGGCAGGGACGCGGCGGCCGGGGTGCGCGGCGGCGCCAGGGAGTCGTCGGCCTGGGTCTCCAGCTGCCGCAGCTGGGACTCGAGGTACGACTTCAGGCGCGTGCGGTACTCGCGCTCGAAGCCGCGCAGGTCCTCGACCTTGCGCTCCAGCGTGGCGCGCGCGGACTCCAGGGAGCCCATGGCGACGCGGTGCTTCTCCTGCGCGTCCCGCTCCAGGGCGTCGGCCTTGGCACGGGCGTCGCGCTCCAGACCCTCGGCACGGCTGCGGGCCTCGCCGACGATCTTGTTCGCCTCGGAGCGGGCCTCGGCGATCGCCTGGTCGGCGGTCTGCTGGGCCAGCGAGAGGACACGCGCGGCGCTGTCGCCGCCGGGGCCCTGACCGCCCATGGGGCCGCCCATCGGACCGCCCATGGGGCCACCCATCTGCTGCTGCATGGGCGGCTGACCGCCCATCGGGCCCTGACCCATCGGACCCTGGCCCATCGGGCCGGGGCCCTGCGGGCCGCCCTGACCGCCGGGGCCGGCAGGCAGCTGCGGGGCACCGCTCGGCAGCTGGGGCGGACCACCCATGGGGCCGCCCATCTGCTGCTGCGGCGGGCCCGATATGCCGGCGGGCACCGGCTGGCCGGGACCTCGCATGCCCTGCTGCTGAGGATGCTGTTGCTGCTGGTCCTGCTCCGGGGGCTTGCGCATGTTCTGCTGGTTCTGGGCAGCGGCACGCGTCGCCGCGGCCAGCTTGGCGCGCAGGTCCTCGTTCTCGCGGAGCAGACGGGTCAGTTCGGCTTCGACCTCGTCGAGGAAGGCATCGACCTCGTCCTCGTCATAGCCTTCTCGGAGGCGGACGGTCGTGAACTGCTTGTTCCGCACGTCCTCGGGGGTCAACGGCATCTCTTCACCTCAACGTAGTCATCGGCAGTCGGCAAGACCGGATCGTCCATCCTCATCTCACGAAGCTCTGCGCAATGGAGATGAGAATGTAGACGATGATCATCAGTACGAAGAAGGACAGGTCGAGCGCCACGCCCCCGAGACGCAGCGGCGGGATGAACCGCCGCAGAAGCTTCAGCGGTGGATCGGTGACAGTGTAGGTGGCCTCCAGGACGACCACCATCGCCTTGCCGGGTTGCCACGAGCGGGCGAACTGGAAGACATAGTCCATGACCAGCCGGAAGATGAGCACGACGAGGAACACCATCAGCGCGATGTAGATCACCTGCGCGAACACGCTCATGGATTGCGCTTCCCTCTCCCCTGTTCGGTGCTTCCATCCGGTGGTGCGTCTCAGCTCTGGTTGAAGAACCCGCCCTCTGCGATGCGGGCCTTGTCCTCCGCCGTGACATCGACGTTAGCAGGAGACAACAGGAACACCTTCTGCGTCACCCGCTCGATGCTGCCGTGGAGACCGAACACCAAACCGGCCGCGAAGTCGACAAGTCGCTTCGCGTCCGTGTCGTCCATCTCCGTCAGATTCATGATCACCGGGGTGCCCTCGCGGAAGTGTTCCCCGATGGTACGGGCCTCGTTGTAGGTCCGCGGGTGGAGCGTGGTGATCCGGTAAGGCTCTCGTTCGGACACGACCTTGGGCATGATCACCGGTGCGTTCTTCTCCAGGGACTGACGTTCTTGTGTGATGGATGCCACGGGCGCGATCCGCGCCGGGCGTCCGGATTCCGCGGCGAGCGAAGCCGAGCGGGCGACCGGCTCGCGCGGCGCGGGCGGTTGCACGATACGCACTTCTTCGTCCCTTTGGGACTGGTGCGCACCGTGCGGCTGGTGTGACGGCTCGTGCCGCCGGTGGTCCCGCTCGGGCTCCGGATCCAACTCGGGTTCGAAGTCGTCGTCGGGGTCGAATCCACGGCCGTCGTACCCATCGTCCTCCACGAGGCCGAGGTAGACCGCCATCTTGCGCATCGCGCCGGCCATGCTCTGAGTCCTCCGCTCTGTGGTGGATCGGCTGACGACTGCCCAGTGCCCGCGATCCACGTGGTCGTGTGCCCGTGTTGAGTGGGCATTGACCATATTTTCTGCTGTGGTCCGACTTCCTGGCGACGTTACCCGAGCCTGGGGCGGACTCCGAGTACCGCGGTGCCGACGCGCACATGTGTCGCTCCGGCGGCCACGGCCTGTTCGAGGTCCGCACTCATCCCTGCCGACACCATGGTTGCAGCCGGATGGGCTCGGCGCAGGTCAGTCGACAAATCCATGAGCCGCTCGAACGCCGCCTGTTCGCGTCCCGCGTACTCCCCGGTGAGCGGGGCGACGGTCATCAGACCGTCGAGCCGCAGCCCGGGCGCGCCGGCGACGAGGTCGGCCAACTCTTCGATTCCCCCGGGGGCCACGCCGCCGCGGTCGCCCCGGCCGCTCGCCCCGGCGTCCAGTGCGACCTGGACGAGGCAGCCCACCTCGCGCCCGGCCCGCACCGCCTCCTTCGACAGGGCGGCGACGAGTCGGGGACGGTCGACGGATTGCACGACATCGGCATAACCGACCACGGAACGGACCTTGTTGGTCTGCAACTGGCCGACGAAGTGCCATTTCAGGGGCAGATCCGCACAGGCGGCGGCCTTCGGCGCCGCGTCCTGGTCCCGGTTCTCGGCCACATGTCCCACACCGAGTTCCGACAGGATCCGCACATCGCTCGCCGGGTAGGTCTTGGTGACCACGATGAGGGTCACCTCCTCCCGCCGGCGCCCGGCCGCGGCACACGCGGCGGCGATGCGCTGCTCCACTTTCGCCAGGTTCGCGGCGAGTTCGGTCTTACGGTCCGTCATGCCCCATCAGTCCAGCCAGACGTAGCTCGCGAGCCGCCCCGTGGTGCGGTCGCGGCGGTACGAGAAGTGATCCGCCGACTCCAGCGTGCACACCGGCGACTGCGCCCGGTCGCACACCCCGAGCCGGTCGAGCTGCGCGTGCACGCCGGCGCTCACGTCGACCGCAGGCGTGCCCCAACTCGTCTCGGCGTGCGCCGCCGGCTCGACGGCGGCCACCTCGGCGCGCATCGCCTCCGGCACCTCGTAGCACCGGCCGCAGACGGCCGGCCCGGTGCGGGCGACGATCCGGTCCGGCACGGCCCCGAGTCGCACCATGGCCCGTACGGCGGCGGGGACGACGCCCCGGACCATGCCGGGCCGCCCCGCGTGCGCCGCTGCGGCGACGCCGGCGACCGGGTCGGCCAGCAGCACCGGCACGCAGTCGGCGGTGAGGACGGCGAGGGCGAGTCCGCGCCGGGCGGTGACGACGGCGTCGGCCTCCGGCGCCGCGCTCCCCCGCTCCCGGCCCCGCCCGTGCGGGGAGCCCTCCGTGCCCCACGGCCCGTCCACCACGGCGACGTCGGCGCCGTGCACCTGGTTCATCCAGACCACCCGGCCGGGGTCCAGGCCGAGGGACTCGGCCGCGAGCTTCCGGTTGGCCTGGACGGCCTCCGGGTCGTCGCCGACCGCTCCGCCGAGGTTCAGCTCCTCATACGGAGCGGCGCTCACCCCGCCCCACCGGTCGGTGAAGGCGAAGTGCGCGCCGCTCACGCTCTCGCGCCGTCCTATCACTTGAGGAAGTCCGGGACGTCCAGTTCCTCGGCCGCACTGTCCGAGTAGGCGGGCCGCGGCGCCGGGGTGACCGGCGGGGGGACCGGGATGTCGGCCACCGGCTCGGGCGCCGGCTCCGGCTCCTCCTTCGGCTTCACGCTGCCCAGCGAGCCGAACGACGGGCGGCTGGGCTCGCTCGGCCGCGCCGGGGCGGGCTCCTCGCGGCGGGGGGCGGCCGGCGCGGAGGCCGGGCCGGAGGCCGAGCCGAGGACGTTGTCCCGGCGGGCCGGCGGCTGGCCGCCGTCGAAGCCGGCCGCGATCACGGTGACCCGGACCTCGTCGCCGAGGGCGTCGTCGATGACCGCGCCGAAGATGATGTTGGCCTCGGGGTGGGCGGCCTCACTGACCAGCTGGGCGGCCTCGTTGATCTCGAAGAGACCGAGGTCGGAGCCGCCGGAGATGGAGAGCAGCACGCCCCGGGCGCCGTCGATGGACGCCTCCAGCAGCGGGGAGGAGATCGCCATCTCGGCCGCGGCCACCGCGCGGTCGTCGCCGCGGGCCGAGCCGATGCCCATGAGGGCGGAACCGGCTTCGGACATGACCGACTTGACGTCGGCGAAGTCGAGGTTGATCAGACCGGGGGTGGTGATGAGGTCGGTGATGCCCTGCACACCGGAGAGCAGGACCTGGTCCGCCGACTTGAAGGCGTCCAGGACCGAGACCTGGCGGTCCGAGATGGACAGCAGCCGGTCGTTCGGGATGACGATGAGGGTGTCGACCTCTTCGCGCAGCTCGGCGATGCCGTCCTCGGCCTGGTTCGCGCGGCGCCGTCCCTCGAAGGTGAACGGGCGCGTGACCACGCCGATGGTGAGCGCGCCGAGGGAGCGTGCGATGTTGGCCACGACGGGCGCCCCGCCGGTGCCGGTGCCGCCGCCTTCACCGGCCGTCACGAAGACCATGTCGGCCCCCTTCAGGACCTCCTCGATCTCCTCGCGGTGGTCCTCGGCGGCCTTGCGGCCGACGGCCGGGTTGGCCCCGGCGCCGAGTCCGCGGGTGAGTTCGCGGCCGACGTCGAGCTTGACGTCGGCGTCGCTCATCAACAGCGCCTGTGCGTCGGTGTTGATGGCGATGAACTCGACGCCCTTGAGACCGACCTCGATCATCCGGTTGATGGCATTGACACCACCGCCGCCGACACCGATGACCTTGATGACTGCGAGGTAGTTCTGCGGTGCTGCCACGTCGAAGGCCTCTCGCCTCGAATTACGTTGTCGCCGCGGTGCGGTGCCCCGCGCCGCGACGACGGATGCCGAATGGGACGGTCCGTAGCGCCGACCCGAACCCTAACCCTGAAGTTTAGGGTTACCAGTGTGTCTGTTCCCTGGAGTCTTCCGAACAGGACACTAAGTCGACACGTGGCGCCCGTTCAACGAACACGCCGAACCTCCCGTTTTTCTTTTCACCCTATGTGATCAGCCGTAGCAGTGCCCAACCAGGGTGCTGGCCTGCGCTGATGTGCGTCAACTCCCCGATGACGCAGGGGCGGTGGGAACGCTGACGTCGAAGTGCCGCGCGCCGGGAGCTGCTTTCATGAGAGCGGTGAGGGCCCGTGCCTTGGCGCGGCCGTTCTCGCCGCTCCCCCATGCCACCGTGCGCCCGTCGGCCAACTCCAGCGAGATGGCGTCGTAGGAGCGGACGCGGACGGTCCGGGTGGCCCCGGCCAGGGAGCGCGGCAGGTCGCCGGCGGCGCGCACCGCCTCGCGCACCAGCCGGCCGGCGCCGAAACGGCGGAAGCTCGCGGCGGCGGGACCTGTCCGCGAGACGGACAATTCCAGCAGGGGAACCCCTTTCGGCGCCCGCGAAACCGTGGCGAATCGGACACCTTCCGCGTCGACTTCGACAAAGTTCCCGCCTTTTCGGATCAGTACGACCGGAGTGCGCTCGATCACCTTCAGTCCGATTCCGTGCGGCCAGGAACGAACCACTTCTACGGTGTCAATTCGGGGCAATTTCCGACGAAGTCGGGCTTCGATGATGTCCGTGTCGACGGACATCATCGGCTCCCCGAGCGGCACGGCCGCGGCCTCGCGCACCTGGGCAGGGGTCAGCACGCGCGTGCCCGACACCGGGACGCGCTCGACGCGCAGCCAGTCCGAGCCGTACAACACCCAGGCCACGCCCGCCCCGAGGAGCACGAGAAGGGCGCCCAGGACGACGATCGTACGAAGGCGTCCGCGGACGGGCGGCGGGACGGACGACTCCTGCTGGCGTTCACCGCGCTCGGCGGTCGTCCGTCCGGCCACGCTCACTGCCCTTTCGTCATATGGTCCTAACGGCGTGAGGCGATCGCCTCGTACACCATGCCGACGAGCAGTTCGTCGGCGTCCCGGCGGCCGAACTCGCTGGCCGCACGGGACATCTCGTACAGCCGGTGCGGATCCGCCAGCACGGGCAGGACGTTCTGCTGCACCCACTCGGGCGTCAGTTCCGCGTCGTCGACCAGGAGGCCACCGCCGGCCTTGACCACCGGCTGCGCGTTCAGCCGCTGCTCGCCGTTGCCGATGGGCAGCGGGACGTACGCGGCCGGAAGCCCGACGGCGGAGAGTTCGGCGACGGTCATCGCGCCCGCGCGGCAGAGCATCATGTCGGCCGCGGCGTACGCGAGGTCCATCCGGTCCAGGTAACTTACCGGGATGTACGGGGGCATTCCCGGCATCTGGTGCACCTGCGGCAGTTCGTTCTTGGGTCCGACCGCGTGCAGGATCTGGATGCCTGCCTGCTGCAGCCAGGGCGCGACCGCCTGCGTCACCTCGTTCAGGCGCCGGGCGCCCTGCGAGCCGCCGGAGACCAGCAGCGTGGGCAGGTTCGGGTCGAGGCCGAAACGGGCGCGGGCCTCGGGGCGGACGGCGGCACGGTCCAGGGTGGCGATGGAGCGGCGCAGCGGGATGCCGATGTAGCGGGCGTCCCGCAGCTTGCTGTCCGGCGTGGAGACGGCGACCCGGGCCGCGTACCGCGAGCCGATCTTGTTGGCCAGCCCCGGGCGGGCGTTGGCCTCGTGGATCACGATGGGCACACCGAGCCGCTTGGCGGCCAGATAGCCGGGCAGGGCCACGTAGCCGCCGAAGCCGACCACGACGTCCGCCTTGGTGCGCTCCAGGATCTGCTCGGCGGCCTTGATCGTCCCGCGCAGCCGGCCCGGGACGGTGATCAGCTCGGGCGTGGGCTTGCGGGGCAGCGGCACCGCCGGGATCAGCGCCAGCTCGTAGCCGCGCTCCGGCACCAGCCTGGTCTCCAGGCCGCGCTCCGTGCCCAGGGCCGTGATCCCCACGGTCGGGTCCTGCCTGCGCAGGGCGTCCGCGAGGGCGAGCGCGGGCTCGATGTGGCCGGCGGTCCCCCCACCGGCGAGTACGACATGCACCGAAATTCACCGCTCTCCGGACGAACGCGCCGCCGAGGCACGCCGTCGCATCGTGTTCCATCTCCGAGGCCCCCGCTCGGCACCGGAGCCTCCCGCCCGCTTTTTACCAAAGCGGGGTTGCCGCATCGCAAGCGCCGCCCGCGCAGCGGGCTCGTCGCGCGCGAAGGCGATCAGCAGCCCGATGGCGAACATGGTCGGCAGCAGGGCGGACCCTCCGTAGGAGAACAGCGGGAGCGGGACGCCGGCGATCGGCAGCAGGCCGAGCACCGCACCGATGTTGATCACCGCCTGAGCGGTGATCCAGGTGGTCACGCCTCCCGCGGCGTACCTCACGAAGTGGTCCTCCGTGCGTCCGGCCACGCGGATACCCGCATAGCCTAGAGCCGCGAACAGGGCGAGCACCGACAGCGTCCCCGCGAGGCCCAGTTCCTCACCGGTGACGGCGAAGATGAAGTCGGTGTGGGCCTCCGGGAGTTGGCCCCATTTTTCCACACTCGCGCCGAGCCCGGAGCCGAACAGCCCGCCCGAGGCGAGGGCGTAGATGCCGTGCACGGCCTGCCAGCAGTCGGCGACGCCGGTCTTCGGCTCCGTGGCGCCGATGCAGGCCAGGCGGGCCATCCGGTTGGGACTGGTTCTGATCAGGATCACACCGATCACGGCGGCGACCGACAGCACGCCCGCGAACAGCCTGGTCGGCGCGCCCGCGAGCCACAGCAGGCCGAACAGGATCGCCGTGAGGATGATCGCGGTGCCCATGTCGCCGCCGAGCATGATCAGCCCGAGCAGCAGGAAGGCGACCGGGACGAGCGGCACCAGCATGTGCTTCCACTGGGTCAGCAGCTTCCTCTCCTGCTTGCGGGCGATCAGGTCCGCGCCCCACAGCACGAGGGCGAGCTTGCCGAACTCGCTGGGCTGGATCTGGAAGGAGCCGCCGAGGGAGATCCAGTTCTGGTTGCCGTTGACCGCCATCCCTATCCCGGGGACCTGCACCAGGACCATCAGGAAGACGGCGCCGGCGAGGATCGGGTAGGCCAGCGCGCGGTGCAGCTTCACCGGCATGCGCGAGGCGGCGAACAGCAGCGCTCCGCCGATGAGGGCGGCGAGGAACTGCTTGCGGAAGAAGTACGAGCCGGGCAGCGACAGCTGCAGCGCGGTGATCTGGGAGGCCGAGTAGACCATCACCAGGCCCAGCACGGTGATCAGCACGCTGCCGCCGACGATCAGGTAGTAGGCGGTCAGCGGCCGGTCCCAGGCCCTCCGCGCGCGCCTGCCGAGCCGCTGGACGGGGTTCTCGCGCGGGGGCCGGGGAACGGCGGGACGCGGACGCCGGGACGCCCGCTGCACGGGTGGCCGGCCGGTACGGCTACTGGGCATCGGCGCCTCCACTGAACGTCGGCCGTCCCACGCGTCCCTCCCGAGGTCCGCCCGGCAGGCGGCCGGGGTCAGGCTCCGAGTCCGCGGACCGCCGCCGCGAACGCGTCGCCGCGCTGGTTGTAGTTGGTGAACATGTCCATGGAGGCGCAGGCCGGGGCCAGCAGCACCGTGTCACCGGGCTGAGCGAGCCGCCTCGCTTCCGTCACCGCCTGGAGCATCGCCCCAGTGTCGGTCCGGTCGAGGTCGACCACGGGTACTTCCGGGGCGTGTCGCGCGAGGGCGTCCCGGATCAGCGCCCGGTCGGCGCCGATCAGGACGGCGCCGCGCAGGCGCTTCGCCGACCTGGCGACCAGTTCGTCGAAGACCGCGCCCTTCGCCAGGCCGCCCGCGATCCACACGATCGACTCGTACGCCGCCAAAGAGGCCTCGGCGGCATGCGTGTTGGTCGCCTTGGAGTCGTCCACGTACGCCACGCCGTCGATGTCGGCGACGTGCTCGATGCGGTGGGCGTCGGGCCGGAAGGCGCGCAGACCGTCCCGTACGGCCGTGGCGGGCACCCCGAAGGCGCGGGCGAGGGCCGCCGCCGCGAGGGCGTTGGCGACGTTGTGCGGGGCCGGCGGGCGGACGTCGGAGAGCTCGGCCAGCTCCTGGGCGTTCTTCTGCCGGTTCTCGACGAAGGCCCGGTCGACCAGGATGCCGTCGACGACGCCGAGTTGGGAGGGGGCGGGCGTGCCCAGGGTGAATCCGACCGCCCGGCAGCCCTCTTCGACGTCGGCCTCGCGCACGAGGTCCTCGGTGGCCTTGTCGGCGGCGTTGTAGACGCAGGCGACCTTGTTGCCCTCGTAGATGCGTCCCTTGTCGCGCGCGTACGCCTCCATGGAGCCGTGCCAGTCCAGGTGGTCCGGCGCGAGGTTCAGGACGGCGGCGGAGTGGGCGCGCAGGGAGGGCGCCCAGTGGAGCTGGTAGCTGGACAGCTCCACGGCGAGGACGTCGTACCGCTCGTCGCCGAGGACCGCGTCCAGCAGGGAGACGCCGATGTTGCCGACGGCGGCCGTGCGCAGGCCCGCCGCCTTCAGGATGGAGGCGAGCATCTGCACGGTCGTGGTCTTGCCGTTGGTGCCCGTCACGGCGAGCCAGGGGGCCGCGTCGGGGCCGCGCAGGCGCCAGGCCAGCTCCACGTCGCCCCAGACCGGCACACCGGCCCGCTCGGCGGCGAGGAACAGCGGCTTGTCGGGCTTCCAGCCGGGCGCGGTGACGATCAGCTCGGTGCCTTCCGGCAGGGTCGCCCCGTCGCCGAGGCGCACGGTGATGCCGAGCGCCTCCAGTTCGGCGGCCTGCTCGCGCGCGCGGGCGTGGTCGCCGTCGTCGACGACCGTGACGGCCGCCCCGCGCGCGTGGAGGGCCTTCGCCGCCGGGATGCCGGAGACGCCGAGCCCGGCGACGGTGACGTGCTTGCCCTGGAAGAAGTCAGAAGGCACCGAGGAGGTCACTTGTCCGCTGCCCATCCTGCGTAGAAGAGGCCCAGTCCGACGATCACACAGATGCCCTGGATGATCCAGAAGCGGACCACGACCAGGACCTCGGACCAGCCCTTGAGTTCGAAGTGGTGCTGGAGCGGCGCCATCCGGAAGACGCGCTTCCCGGTGAGCCGGAAGGATCCGACCTGGATGACGACCGACATGGTGATGAGGACGAACAGGCCGCCCATGATGGCCACCAGCAGCTCCGTGCGGGAGAGGATGGCCAGGCCCGTCAGGACGCCGCCGAGCGCGAGCGAACCGGTGTCGCCCATGAAGATCTTGGCGGGCGAGGTGTTCCACCACAGGAAGCCGAGGCAGGCGCCCATCAGCGCGGAGGCGACGACCGCGAGGTCCAGCGGGTCGCGCACCTCGTAGCAGGCGCCGGGGTTGGTGAGGGTCTGCGCGTTGGCGCAGGACTCCTGGAACTGCCAGACGCCGATGAAGGTGTAGGCGCCGAAGACGAGGACGGAGGCGCCGGTGGCGAGACCGTCCAGACCGTCGGTCAGGTTCACGCCGTTCGACATCGCCAGGATCATGAACAGCGCCCAGACCACGAACAGCACCGGGCCGATCGACCAGCCGAAGTCGGTGATGAAGGACAACTTCGTGGACGCCGGGGTGTTCCCGCGCGCGTCGGCGAACTGCAGCGACAGCACCGCGAAGGCGATGCCGACTATCAGCTGGCCGGCCATCTTCGCCTTGGCCCGCAGACCCAGCGAACGCCGCTTGACGATCTTGATGTAGTCGTCGAGGAAGCCGACCAGGCCCATGCCGAACATCAGGCCGAGGACCAGCAGTCCGGAGTAGGTCGGCGGGTAGCCGGTGATGAGCTTGCTCAGGAAGTACGCGGCGATCGTCGCGAGGATGAAGGCGATGCCGCCCATGGTGGGCGTACCGCGCTTGCTGGCGTGCTCCCGGGGGCCGTCGTCGCGGATGTACTGGCCGTAGCCCTTGCGGGCCAGCAGCTTGATCAGCAGCGGCGTGCCGATCAGCGTCAGGAAGAGGCCGATGACGCCCGAGAACAGGATCTGCTTCATCATCGGGCATCAACCCCACGCCCGGCACCGGTCTCGGTCAGCGCCTGGGCGACGCTCTCGAGCCCCACCGAACGGGACGCCTTCACGAGCACGACGTCCCCCGGGCGCAACTCGCTGCGCAACAGGTCGATCGCCGCCTGTGCGTCGGACACGTGCACCGACTCCTCACCCCACGAACCCTCGTTATATGCGCCCAGTTGCAGCCAGGAGGCCTCAATCCCCCCGACGGCGACGAGCTTGCTGACGTTGAGCCGGACGGCGAGCCGTCCGACGGCGTCGTGCTCGGCGAGCGCCTCGTCCCCCAGCTCGGCCATCTTGCCGAGCACCGCCCACGTGCGGCGCCCCTTGCCCATGGCCGCGAGCGCCCTGAGGGCGGCCCGCATGGACTCGGGGTTGGCGTTGTAGGCGTCGTTGACGATGGTCACGCCGTCCGGGCGCTCGGTGACCTCCATGCGCCAGCGGGAGAGGGTGCCCGCCTCGGAGAGCGCGGTGGCGATCTCTTCCGCGGACATGCCCAGCTCATGGGCGACGGCGGCCGCGGCGAGCGCGTTCGACACGTGGTGCTCACCGTACAGGCGCATGGTCACATCGCTTGCACCGGAGGGTGTGTGAAGCCTGAAGGCGGGCTGTCCGCTGTCCGTGAGTCGCACGTTCTCGGCGCGTACGTCCGCTTCGGCCGACTCTCCGAAAAGGACCACCTTCGCCTGGGTACGGGAGGCCATGGCCCGCACCAGCGGGTCGTCGGCGTTGAGGATCGCGGTCCCGTCCCCGGGGAGGGCCTCCACGAGCTCGCCCTTGGCCTGGGCGATCTGCTCACGGCCGCCGAACTCGCCGATGTGGGCGGTGCCGACGTTGAGCACCAGGCCGATCTTCGGCGGGGTCAGCTCGGTGAGGTAGCGGATGTGCCCGATGCCGCGGGCGCCCATCTCCAGCACGAGGAACCGCGTCTCCTCGGTGGCGGTCAGGGCGGTGAGCGGCAGCCCGATCTCGTTGTTCAGCGACTGCGGCGTGAACACGGTCGGCGCCTTGCGGCTCAGCACCTGGGCGATCAGGTCCTTGGTGCTGGTCTTGCCGGCCGAGCCGGTCAGGGCGACGAGGGTCGCGCCGAGCCGCTTCACGACGTGCCGGGCGAGGGCGCCGAGGGCCGTCTGCACGTCCTCGACGACGATCGCGGGCACGCCGACCGGCCGGGACGCCAGCACGGCGACCGCGCCGGCCCGGACGACCTCGGCCGCGTAGTCGTGGCCGTCCACGCGCTCGCCGACGAAGGCGGCGAACAGGCTGCCCGGCGCCACCTCGCGGGAGTCCCGTACGACCGGGCCGGTGACCTGGACGGACGGATCCGGTATGTCGTGCGTCTGCCCGCCGACGACTGCTGCGATCTCGGCGAGGGAGAGGGCGATCACAAGTTCATCCCTGGGTCTTCTGGATAGCTTCGCGAAGCACCTGGCGGTCGTCGAAGGGACGGACGACGCCGGCGATGTCCTGGCCCTGCTCGTGGCCCTTGCCCGCGACCAGCACGGTGTCGCCGGCCTGGGCGCGGCCCACGGCGGCGGCGATGGCGGCGGCCCGGTCCTCGAACACGAGCACCTCTCCGCGCTCGTGCGCGGGCACGGAGGCCGCGCCCTCGAGCATGGTCGCGAGGATGGCGAGCGGGTCCTCGGAGCGTGGGTTGTCGGAGGTCAGTACGGCCGTGTCCGCGAGCCGGGCCGCGGCGGCGCCCATGGGGGCGCGCTTGCTGCGGTCGCGGTCGCCGCCGCAGCCGAGGACGACGTGCAGGCGGCCCTTGGTGACCTTGCGCAGCGCCGTGAGCACCGACTCGACCGCGTCGGTCTTGTGGGCGTAGTCGACCACCGCGAGGTACGGCTGCCCGGCGTCGACGCGCTCCAGGCGGCCGGGGACGCCCGGCACGGCGGCGATGCCGTCGGCGGCGGCCTGCGGGTCGTGGCCGGCCACGGCGAGCGCGACGACGGCGGCGAGGGTGTTCGCCACGTTGAACGGGCCCGGCAGCGGCGACTTGGCGTCGATCCGCTCGCCGTTCGGGCCGAGGACGGTGAACGTCGAGTCCGTGGGCCCGATCCGGACGTCCCTTGCGCGCCAGTCGGCGTCGGGGCGGCCCTCGGCGGAGTAGGTGACGACCGGGACGGTCGCCTCGCGGGCGAGCCGCCGGCCGTACTCGTCGTCGGCGTTGACGACGCCGAGCCTGCTGCGTTCCGGCGTGAACAGCCGCGCCTTGGCCTGGAAGTAGTCCTCCATGCCGGAGTGGAACTCCATGTGCTCCGGGCTGAGGTTGGTGAAGACCGCGACGTCGAAGACGCAGCCGTCGACCCGGCCGAGGACCAGGGCGTGGCTGGAGACCTCCATCGCGACCGCCTCGACGCCCTCTTCGCGCATGACGGCGAACAGGGCCTGCAGGTCGGTGGCTTCCGGGGTGGTGCGCTCGGACTTGATGCGCTCGTCGCCGATGCGGATCTCCACCGTGCCGATGAGGCCGGCCGGGCGGGACACGTCCAGGCCGCCCTTGACGAGATAGGCGGTGGTGGTCTTGCCGGAGGTGCCGGTGATGCCGATCTGGAGCAGGTCGCGTCCCGGGTGGCGGTAGATCGTGGCCGCCAGCTCCCCCATCCGGCCGCGCGGGTCGTCGACGACCAGGACGGGCAGTCCGGTCGCGGCGGCGCGCTCGGCGCCCGTCGGGTCGGTGAGCACGGCGACCGCGCCCAGGCTCGCGGCCTGGGCGGCGAAGTCGGCGCCGTGCCGGCGGGCGCCCGGGAGGGCGGCGTACAGGTCGCCGGGGCGGACGGCGCGCGAGTCGTGGGTGATCCCCGTGACCTCGGCGGCGCCTTCCGGTGCGGTGACACCCAGCAGGCCGGCGAGCTCCGCGAGGGGGGTGGCGGGGAGCGTCGGCCTGGGCAGCCCCGGACGGGTCTCGGGTCGGCCGCTGTGGGTGGTTGGGGACTGATCAGCGTGTGGCACGGCGGTGAGCGTACCGGGCGCACCCGCCCGGGAGCGAAGTGAGGGGCTCTCGGTCCCGTGGTTCCCGGCGTCGGGAGTGATCGTTGTCACGAGCTCGTTCCTGGGGTTCGCGTGGTCCCGGTCAGGGCTTGTAGTCGACGGGCAGGCTGGCGGGCTTCGCCCCGGTCGGCGGGACCTGGAGGGTCTTCAGGGCGAACTCCATCACCTGCTTGTAGATGGGGCCGCAGATCTGGCCGCCGAAGTAGCTGCCCGCCGTGGCGTTCTGGATGGCGCAGTAGACGGTGATGCGGGGGTTGTCCGCGGGGGCGAAACCGGCGAACGACGAGGTGTATCCGCGGTAGCGGCCGGTGGCCGGATCCACACGGTTGGCCGTGCCGGTCTTGCCGGCGACCCGGTACCCGGGGATGCGGGCCTTGATGCCGGTGCCCTGCTCGTCGTCCACGACGGACTCCAGCATCCGGGCGAGGGCCTTGGCGGTCCTCTCGCTGACCACCCGCGTCGTCCGGGGCTTCGGGGCCGGGGTGAAGCGCCCGTCCGGGCCCTTCGTGCCGCGCACCAGGGTCGGCTCGACCCGGACGCCGCCGTTGGCGATGGTCGAGTACACGGACGCGGCCTGCATGGCGTTGATGGAGAAGCCCTGGCCGAAAGGGATCGTGTACTGCTGCGAGGTGGACCACTTCTGCGGCGGCGCGAGGATGCCGGGGGTCTCGCCGGGGAAGCCGAGCCCGGTGTAGCTGCCGATGCCGAACTTGCGCAGGTAGGAGTAGAGGACCTTGTTGGCCTCGGGCTGGGTCCTGCCGAGTTCGCCGGTGGCCAGGATGGTGCCGATGTTGCTGGACTTGGCGAGGACGCCGTTGAGCGTGAGGTACCAGGTGGCGTGGTCGACGTCGTCCTGGAAGAGACGGTCGCCGCGGTGCAGCCGGTTGGGCACGACGACGTGGGTGAGCGGGGTGGCGACGTTCCGCTCCAGCACGGCCGCCATCGACATCACCTTCGCCGTGGAGCCGGGCTCGTAGGCGTCCTGGACGGCCGCGTTGCCCATGGCGTCGCCGTCGGCCTTGGACAGGTCGTTGGGGTCGAAGCCGGGTGAGTTGGCCATGGCCAGGATCTGGCCGGTGCGGGTGTCCTGGACGATGACGTAACCGCGGTCGGCCCGGGACTTCCTCACCTGCTCGGTGATCGCGTCCTGGGCGGCCCACTGGATGTCGCGGTCGATGGTCAGCTCGACGTCGGCGCCCGGCACGGCGGGCGTCTCGGTGGACCCGGCCGTGGGCACCTCGCGGCCGCCCGACTGGGCATACCGGATCTTGCCGTCCTTCCCGGTGAGCTGCTTGTCCAGCGCCTGCTCGATGCCGCCGCCGCCCCGGCCGTCGGCGTTGACCCAGCCCAGTATCCCGGCGGCCAGGTCGCGGTTGGGGTACACGCGCTGGCTGCTGGGGTCCGCGAAGACGCCGGCCAGCACGTTGACCGTCCTCGGGTCCGTCTCCGACTTCTTCGCCAGCGCGGCCTTCAGATCCTTGATCTGCTTCCAGACCTGCGGGGTCTGCCGCGCGGCGAGCCGCGTGTAGCGGGAGTCGCTGTTCGCGGGCCGCAGCTTCCGGGCGATCGCGGCCTGGTCCTGGCCGAGGATCGGCGCGAGCAGCGCGGCGGCCCGCTCCGGGCCGTCGTGGATCTTCAGCTGCTCGGCGTCGAACATCGTCGGGTCGGCCGTGATGTCGTACGCGTCCTCGCTGACGGCAAGGGCCACGCCGTTGCGGTCGGTGATCCCGCCGCGTTCGGCGGCCAGGGTGTGCACCACGTAGCGGTTCTGCTCGGCACGGGCCGCGTAGGCGCTGGCGTCGACGGCCTGCACCTGGAGCAGCCGCACGACGAAGGCGAGCAGCACCAGGGTCAGACCGAGGCTGACCAGACGCAGCCGGGGCCGCGGACTGCCGAGCCGCAGCGGGCGGGGGGCCGGGGGCCGGGCCCCGCCGGGGCGGCGGGCCGGACGGGCGCCGGGCCCGGGCTGCCGCCGGACCGCGCCCCGCGGCCGCGGAGGCTTGGCCGGCCCGGGCACGCGGCGGCGCGGCGGTTGCCTGTCGGACACTTCCGTCACCTGCCGGGGGTCGGGGTGGAGGGGAGCTGGGGGAGGGTGAGCGGCCCGGTCGCCGGTGCGGGGACGCCCTGGGGCAGGGCCGGAATCGTGCCGGGCGCCGCCGGGGCGGAGGCGGGCGGCGACGGGACCGTGCCGGGCGCCGCCGGGGCGGAGGCGGGCGCCGAGGGCACGGGGACGGGGGCCGAGGGGGCGGAGGCGAGGACGGGCCCGGGTCCGGGGGCGAGCGGGTCGGAGAGGTCCGCGGACTCCGGCGCGGGGCTGGGGACGCCCTTGACGCTGCCGTCGGGGCCGAGGAAGGCCGGGTCGCCGCCGGGGACCATGCCCAGTTCACGGGCGCGGCGCTGGAGGGCGCCGGGCGCCGAGTAGCCGTCGATGTCCCGCTGCAGGGCCTGCTCCTCGTCGGTGAGGTTCTTCGTCTGCTTCCGCAGGTCGGCCAGTTCGAACGAGCCCTCGCTGAGCGCCGAGTTCAGCACGAGCAGTCCGATGAGGCCGCCGCCGAGGAGCAGGACGACCAGGAGCACGAACGGGGTGCGGGCCGCCCGGGCGCGGCCGGCCGGGAGGAGCCGGGCGAGCCGGGCGGCCCTCCCCTTCAGTTCCGGTTGCCTGCTCACCGCTCCCCCCGTGGGTCCGGGACGACCAGCCGGCCCGTCTCGCTCACTCGACGTCCTCCCTGATGCGCTCGGCGCCGCGCAGCCTGGCCGGCGCGGCCCGGCGGTTCTCGGCGATCTCTTCCTCGGTGGGAAGTTCGGCACCGCGGGTGAGCAGCTTGAGCCGCGGCTGGTAACGCTCGGGCACGACCGGCAGCCCGGGCGGCGCGGTGGACGCCGCTCCCGCCGCGAACACCTGTTTGACCAGCCGGTCTTCGAGCGAGTGGTACGAGAGCACCGCGATCCGCCCGCCGACGTCCAGGGCCTTGACGGCGGCCGGGATCGCCCGCTCCAGGACGGCGAGTTCACCGTTGACCTCGATGCGCAGCGCCTGGAAGGTGCGCTTGGCCGGGTTGCCGCCGGTGCGCTTGGCGG
This sequence comes from Streptomyces sp. NPDC006193, assembly GCF_040613915.1. Taxonomy (NCBI): domain Bacteria; kingdom Bacillati; phylum Actinomycetota; class Actinomycetes; order Kitasatosporales; family Streptomycetaceae; genus Streptomyces; species Streptomyces sp. NPDC006193. Next base: position 63,750 of record NZ_JBEXTB010000028.1, on the reverse strand, counting down.
CCTGCGGGAGGGCGTCGCGGATCAGCGCGACGAGCCGGGCGCTGTTGGCGAACGGCTCCTTCTCGCGCTCGCGGACGATCGCGGAGACGATCCGCTTGGCCTGCTTCTCCTCGCCGTAGGCGCGCAGGATGCGCACGAGTTCGCCCGCCGGGTAGGTGTTGAGGACCTCGGCGGCGCTGATCCCGGTCGTCTGGTCCATCCGCATGTCCAGGGGCGCGTCCTGGGCGTAGGCGAAGCCGCGGTCGGCCTCGTCGAGCTGCATGGAGGACACCCCGAGGTCGAACAGCACCCCCTGCACGCGCGCGACGCCGAGCCGGTCCAGGACGTCCGGCAGCTCGTCGTACACGGCGTGCACGAGCGTGGCGCGGTCCCGGTACGGCTCCAGCCGCTCGCCGGACAGCCGCAGCGCCTCCTTGTCGCGGTCGAGGCCGATCAGCCGCGCCCCGGGGAACCGGGCCAGCAGGGCCTCGCTGTGGCCGCCGAGGCCGAGGGTGCAGTCGACGACCACGGCGCCCGGGCGCTCCAGGGCGGGCGCCAGCAGGTCCAGGCACCGCTGGAGCATCACCGGTACGTGTCGACGTTGGCTCAAGGGGGCCTCTCAGGATCCGGCGCGGGATACGCACCGCCGCGGGTCCTCGCCGGCTCGTGACGGGGCGGCCTGCCGGCGCCGGAAGCGTCAGCCGACCGGAGCGGGAGGAGGCCGAGCCGTACGTACGCGCCGCGCACGCGGGGAGACCTCCGGACGTGCGCCGGGGTCTTCAGGGGGTTTCACCAGCGGGAAGAGCCGCGCCTCCCGCTTCGCGCCACTTTAGTCCACCCCGTCTCGGGGTCAATCAACCGGCCTGCGCGTCGCGCACCGCGGCGGGACGGGAGCGGGAATCCGCGCGTGTTCACCCGTCCGGGGCAGGTTCGGCCTCCCTGTGGGTTCGCTCACAACAAGACGCGATGACGTTCTTTGTCCCCTCTCACAGCAGGCCGGAACGGCAGGTGACCGTTAACGTCGTCACCATGACGACTTCTGCAGCAGTGCCCACTGGATCCGAAGGCGCCATGACTCCTGGCGACCGTGTGACCGACCGCCTCGTCGAGGCCAACCGGCGGTACGCCGAGGCCTTCACCGACCCGGGCATGGACGCCCGGCCCGTCCTCAAGGTCGCCGTCGTGGCCTGTATGGACGCCCGCCTCGACCTGCACAAGGCGCTCGGCCTGCAACTCGGCGACTGCCACACCATCCGCAACGCCGGCGGTGTGGTGACCGACGACGTCATCCGCTCCCTGACCATCAGCCAGCGGGCGCTGGGGACCCGCAGCGTGGTGCTGATCCACCACACCGGCTGCGGCCTGGAGTCCCTCACCGAGGACTTCCGGCACGAGCTGGAGATGGAGGTCGGCCAGCGACCGGCCTGGGCGGTGGAGTCCTTCCGGGACGTCGACCAGGACGTGCGCCAGTCCATGCAGCGGGTGCGCACCTCGCCGTTCCTGCTCCACACCGACGACGTCCGCGGTTTCGTCTTCGACGTGCGCACCGGTCTGCTGCGCGAGGTGGACCCGGCCTGACCCGGGCGCCGGCCGGCCGCCCCGGAACGCATCCCGCCGCCTCCGTGTCGAAAACATGGTCGAAAAAGCCGTACCACCGGCATCGTTCGGGCAGTTGTCCACAGGCGAGTGACACGAATCGGTAACGGCGGCAAGAATGCGGGGTGTGACGTCACGCGGAACTTCTCCCGCGTGGTGTCCGTGTTTCGGGGTGGGCCGGTTCCGCATCGGGAGCCGGCCCGGAAAGAACGGGCCGAGGAGGGCCGGGTGACGACCTATGACGATCGAGCGAGCCTCACTGACGTGACCGCCACGGTGGAGCGGGTGCGCGGTTCGGTGGAGGGCGTGATCGAGGGCAAGCCCGAGGTCGTACGGCTCGCGCTGACCGTGCTGCTCGCCGAGGGGCATCTGCTGATCGAGGACGTCCCCGGGGTGGGCAAGACGATGCTCGCCAAGGCGCTGGCGCGGTCCGTGGACTGCTCGGTGCGGCGCATCCAGTTCACGCCGGACCTGCTGCCCTCGGACATCACGGGTGTCTCCATCTGGGACCAGCAGCGCCGGGACTTCGAGTTCAAGCCGGGCGCCGTTTTCGCGCAGATCGTGATCGGCGACGAGATCAACCGCGCCTCGCCCAAGACCCAGTCGGCGCTGCTGGAGTCCATGGAGGAGCGGCAGGTCACCATCGACGGGCAGACGTACGAACTGCCCAGCCCCTTCATGGTGGTGGCCACCCAGAACCCGGTCGAGATGGAGGGCACCTATCCGCTGCCGGAGGCGCAGCGCGACCGCTTCATGGCCCGCGTCTCCGTCGGCTACCCGAGCGTGGAGGCCGAACTGCGGATGCTCGACGTCCACGGGGGCGTCAGCCCGCTGGAGGACCTCCAGCCGGTGGCGCACGCGCACGAGATCGTGAAGCTGGTCGAGGCCGTGCGCGAGGTGCACGTCTCCGAGGCGGTCCGGCGGTACGTCGTCGAACTGGTCGCCGCCACGCGCACGCACCCCGACCTCAGACTCGGCGCCTCGCCGCGCGCGACGCTGCACCTGCTGCGCGCCGCCAAGGCGTCCGCGGCGCTCGCCGGCCGGGAGTACGCGCTGCCGGACGACGTCCAGGCGCTCGCCGTCGCCGTCCTCGCCCACCGCCTGCTGCCCACCGCCCAGGCCCAGCTCGAGCGCCGCACGGCCGAACAGGTGGTGCTGGAGATCCTCCAGCACACCCCGGTGCCCGCGGCCCCGCCGCAGCAGAACGCCTTCGGCGGCCTGGGCCGCGCCGTCCCGGCCTGTCCCCCGCAGTCACCGCGGGGTCTGTGATGGATGCCGGGGGGACGCCGGCGGAGCCCGACCGCGGGGAGGCGGGCGGGATCCGTACGGCCCTCGCGGGGCTGACCACCCGTGGCCGCTCCTTCCTGGCCGCCGGGATCGCCGCCGCGATCTGCGCGTACGTACTGGGCCAGAGCGATCTGCTCCGAGTCGGCCTGCTGCTGGCCGTGCTCCCCCTGATCTGCGCGGCCGTGCTGTACCGCACGCGTCACCGGGTGGCCGCCGGCCGCCGCCTCTCCCCCGCGCGCGTGCCCGCAGGCGGCGAGGCCCGGGTGCACCTGTGGATGGACAACGTCTCCCGGCTGCCCACCGGTCTGCTGATGCTGCAGGACCAAGTGCCGTACGTCCTCGGGCCGCGGCCCCGGTTCGTGCTGGACCGGATCGAGCCGGGCGGGCGCCGCGAGGTCTCCTACCGGGTCCGGTCGGACCTGCGGGGCCGCTATCCGCTGGGCCCGCTGCAGCTACGGCTCACGGACCCCTTCGGAATGTGCGAGCTGGCCCGCTCCTTCGCCGCGGCCGACACCCTGACGGTGATCCCGCGCGTGGAGCCGCTGGCCCCGGTCGGCTTCGGCGGCGAGGCCCAAGGGCGCGGCGACGGGCGGCAGCGCTCGCTGGCCTTCGCGGGCGAGGACGACGTGATCCCCCGGGAGTACCGCTACGGCGACGACCTGCGCCGGGTGCACTGGCGGTCCACCGCGCGCCACGGCGAGCTGATGGTGCGCCGCGAGGAGCAGCCCCGGCGCTCCCGGTGCACCGTGCTGCTGGACACCCGGGGCGGGGCCTTCGCGGGGGCGGGCCCGGACTCGGCCTTCGAGTGGGCGGTCTCCTGCGCCGCCTCGGTGCTCGCGCACCTGCTGGAACGCGGCTTCTCGGTACGGCTGCTCACCGACACCGGCAGCGTGGTGCCCGGCGAGGGCGCCGGCGGTTTCGCCGGCACCGGCCAGGACACCGCGGACACGGCCGGGCTGATGATGGACACCCTCGCGGTGATCGACCACTCCGACGGCGCGGGCCTGTCCCGGGCGTACGACGTGCTGCGCGGCGGCGACGGGGGGCTGCTGGTCGCCTTCCTCGGCGACCTGGACGAGGAGCAGGCCACGACGGTCGCCGGGATGCGCCGGCGCAGCGGCGCCGCCGTCGCCTTCGTGCTGGACCCGGACACCTGGACGCGGGAGGCGACGGACGTGCCCCGCCCGCGCGGCGGGCACGAGCGGCGGCTGCGGCTGCTGCGCGAGGCGGGCTGGACGGCGCTGAGCGTGCCGCGCGGCGCGTCGCTGGACGAACTGTGGCGGCGGGCGGACCGGGAGCGTTCGGGCCTGGCCGCCCTGAGCGGGGAGGCACGGGGATGAGCGGGCGGGCACGGCTGACCCTGTGCGCGGCGGCGGCCACGCTGATGGCCTCGTGCGCGCTGCTGCCTCTGGTCGTCGAGCCGACCTGGCTGCTGGAGCTGGCGCCGCTGGTGGCGGTGCAGACCGGTGTGGGCGCCGCGGCCCGGCGGGTGCCGCTGGGCCGGCCGCTGACCGTGGCGGCGCAGGCGCTCGCCACCCTGCTGCTGCTCACGCTGGTCTTCGCCCGCCGGCACGCCCTCCTCGGGTTCGTCCCCGGCCCGGACGCCTTCCGGTACCTCGCCGGGCTGCTGCAGGCCGGCGCCGACGACGTCGCCCGGTACGCGATACCGGCGCCGCTGTCCGACGGCATCCAGCTGATGCTGATCGGCGGCGTGCTGGTGATCGGGCTGCTGGTGGACACGCTCGCGGTGACCTACCGCAGTGCGGCCCCGGCCGGGCTGCCGCTGCTCGCGCTGTACTCGGTGGCCGCGGGCCTGTCCGACGGCGGCGCCGAGTGGCTGTGGTTCCTGGTGGCGGCGGCCGGCTATCTGATGCTGCTGCTCGCGGAGGGCCGGGACCGGCTGGCGCAGTGGGGCCGGGTCTTCGGCGGCGCACCCCGCGCCCCGGGCGCGCCGGAGGGCGGCGCGGTGACGCCGGTGCGCACCGGCCGCCGGATCGGCGCGGTGGCGCTCGGCGTCGCCCTGGTGGCGCCGCTCGCCCTGCCCGCGATGCACGGCGGCCTGCTGGACGGCACCGGGGCCGGCGTGGGGGCGGGCGACGGCGACGGGGGCACGATCTCGGCGGTCAACCCGCTGGTGTCGCTGCGCGACAGCCTGAACACGAACGACGACCGTCTGCTGCTGTCCGTGCGGACCAGCACGAACGACGTCTCCGGCCTGTACCTGCGGATCGTCTCCCTGGACGCCTTCGACGGCACCACGTGGAAGCCGGCCCGGCGGCGCGTCGTCGGCGTGCCGGACACCCTTCCCGCACCGGCCGGCCTTCGCGCCGGCGTCGAGCGCAGCGAGGTGAGGACGACCGTCACGGCCGCGGACACCTATGCGCAGGACTGGCTGCCGATGCCCTACCCGCCGAGCGACGTGGAGATCAGCGGCCGGTGGCGGTACGAGCCCGTCGGCATGACCCTCGTCGGCGACCACGGCCAGACCACGCGCGGCGAGACCTACGACGTGACCAGTCTGGACGTGCGGCCGACCGCGCGGCAGCTGGCCTCCGCCCCGCAGCCGCCGGCGGCCCTGCGGCGCGAGTACACCAAGGTGCCGTCCTCGCTGCCGAAGGTCGTGGCACGCACCGCCGAGGAGGTCACGGCGGGCGCGAGCACGCACTACGAGGAGGCCGTCAAACTCCAGGACTACTTCGCCGTCACCGGCGGGTTCCAGTACGACACCCGGGTGGAGGTCGGCCGCGGCCCCAACGCCATAGCGAACTTCCTGGAGAAGAAGGAGGGCTTCTGCGTCCACTTCTCCTTCGCGATGGCGGCGATGGCCCGCACCCTGGGCATCCCGGCCCGGGTGGCGGTGGGCTTCGCGCCCGGCACTCCGCAGGCCGACGGCACGGTCGCGGTGAACCAGAAGGACGCGCACGCCTGGCCCGAGCTGTACTTCGAGGGGGTGGGCTGGACCCGCTTCGAGCCGACCCCCACCCGCGGCAGCACTCCGTCGTACACCCAGGCGGACACGCCCGGCACCTCGCTGCCGGAACAGACGCTGCCGTCCAAGAACGCCTCTTCGGCGCCCTCGGCGGCGGCTTCGCCGAACGAGAGCTGCACCGGCGGGCCGCGCGGGCTTCAGGGGTGCGGCAGCCCGTCCGCCGCGGCCGTCCCGCACCGCGGGGACGGCGGGACGAGCCCGTGGTGGTGGCTGCCGGCCGGGCTGGGCGTGCTGCTGCTCGCGGCGGTTTCGCTGGCGCCGCTGCTGTGGCGGGCGCGGGTGCGCGCGGCACGGCTCGGCGGTCACGCCCGGACGCCGGAGGGCACGGCGGCGCACACCCTGGCCGTCTGGCAGGAGCTGACGGACAGCGCATGGGACCACGGCATCGCGCCGGACGGGTCGCTGACCCCGCGCAGGGCCGCCGCCCGCATCGTCGGGCTGGGGGGTCTCGATCCGGCGGCCGGGGCGGCGGTGCACCGGGTGGCGGACGCCGTGGAGCAGGTGCTGTACGCGCCCCGGCCGCCCCGTGCGGCGGGCGCGGCCCAGGACGTGCGCCGGGTGATCGAGGCGCTACGGGCAAGGGCGACCACCCGGACGCGGCTGCGGGCGCTGTTCCTGCCCCGCTCGGCCGTCCGCGTGCTGTGGGCGGTGTCGGCCCGCCGGTCGGCGCTGACGTCCCGGGCGGCGGCCCGGATGGCGCCGCGCCGCCCTTCGCAGCAGCGGGGCTGAGCAGCGCCGCGTGCCGAGAGGCGCAGCCGGACCGGGGAGCGCAGCCGGACCGGGGAGCGCAGCCGGACCC
>NZ_JBEXTB010000028.1:0-57001 GCF_040613915.1 Streptomyces sp. NPDC006193 | reverse complement strand
CGAGGGGCGCAGCCGGACCCGAGGGGCGCAGCCGGACCCGAGGGGCGCAGCCGGACCCGAGGGGCGCAGCCGGACCCGAGGGGCGCAGCCGGACCCGAGGGGCGCAGCCGGACCGGGGAGCGCAGCCGGACCCGAGGGGCGCAGCCGGACCGGGGAGCGCGGCCGGACCCGAGGGGCGGGCCGAGCGCATGCGTGAGGGGCGGCCACCGGGTGGTGGCCGCCCCTCCTGAGCTCTGTCTTCGGGTCCGCCGACGGGTCAGCGGCCCTGTTCGTCCCTGCGGCGCTGCCAGCGCTGCTCGATCCGGTCCATCATGGAGCGCTTGGGCCGCACCTGGCGGACGCCGGGGGGCTGCTCGCCCGGTTTGGGCGCCTTGCGCCAGCCGGTGACGGCGAGCACGGCGCAGCCCAGCATGACGAGGAAGCCCACCACGCTGACCCAGATCAGCTGCGCGACCATTCCGGCCATGAGGAGCGCGATACCCACGAGGAAGCCCGCGACCGCCTGGTAGACCCGCCGCCGGGTGTACGTCCGCAGCCCGTTTCCCTCAAGCGCTGACGCGAACTTGGGATCTTCGGCGTACAGCGCTCGCTCCATCTGCTCGAGCATGCGCTGCTCGTGCTCCGAGAGCGGCACGGAGTCCTCCTCATCGTGCGGTCGCCGGGGCGACCCGGGGGGTCCCTTCAGGATAGGCAGGGAATCGCCCCCGTGAAACCCGCCCCTCTGCGCCAATTGGCCAACCGGAGTCCGTCATGGGCGTCCCGGCTCGCTGAGGCTTGCATTCCCCGGCGGCCGACCCGTCATGCCGGGCGGTGTACCCCGATCATACGGCGCGGACCGTGCGATCGGAGGGGCTTGTGGCGTACTCCATCCAGCGCCGGGACGCTGATCAGCGGCCGGTCCGCGCGGGGTCCTCAGGCCCCTGCCGCACCGGCGGTCTCGCCGAGCACATGGAGCTGCGTGGCGACGGAATGGAAGGCGGGGAGCTCGGCCGCGGCGGCCTCCAGGCGCAGCAGCGCGTCGAGCGCACCGGGCTCGGTGTCCACCAGGACGCCGGGCACCAGGTCGGCGAAGACCCGCACCCCGTGCACCGCGCCGACCCGCAGGCCGGCGCCCTCGACGAGCGCGGTGAGCTGCTCGGCGGTGAAGCGGCGGGGCATCGGGTCGCCGGTGCCCCAGCGGCCCTCGGGGTCCTGGAGCGCCTGCCGGGCCTCGGTGAAGTGACCGGCGAGGGCACGGGCGAGCACGGCTCCGCCGAGGCCGGCGGCGAGCAGGCTGAGGACGCCTTCGGGGCGCAGCGCGGCGACCGCGTTCCGGATGCCCTCGGCCGGGTCGTCCACGTACTCCAGGACGCCGTGGCACAGGACGGCGTCGTACCGCCCGCGCTCCACCACGTCGAACAGGCCGTGGGCGTCGCCCTGCACACCGGTGACCCGGTCGGCGACACCGGCCTCGGCGGCGCGGCGCTCCAGCGCGAACAGGGCGTTGGGGCTGGGGTCGACCACGGTCACGCGGTGGCCCAGCCGGGCGAGCGGCACGGCGAAGTGGCCGCTGCCGCCCCCGGTGTCGAGGACGTCCAGCGCGTCCCTGCCCGTGGCCTTGACCCGGCGGTCGAGGGCGTCCTGCAGGACCTCCCAGACCACGGCGGTGCGGAGGGAGGCACGGGGGCGAGGAGGGTCGGAGCGCGGCGGCGTCGTGCGGGAAGGGTGGGGGGAGACGGGCGGGCGCATCGGGTCCGACACGGCAGTGACTCCTCGGCAGGGCGGAACGCTTCAGGCGACCTCCACCCTATTGCCTTCCGCCGCCGCGCCTGGTCACAGCGGTGACGCGCCCCTGCCGGACGCCTCGCCCGGCCGGGTCCCGCCCGGGCCCACCGGCCCGGCCCCCTCGCGACCACCGGACGCCGATGACCGCCGGGTGCGGGTCACCACCCGGCACCGGGGACCGCTGGGCCGCCGGTGACCACCCGGCACCGGCGACCGCCGGACGCCGGTACCCCGCCGGACGCCGACGAACCAGCGGGTGCAGGTGACCGCCGGGGCGCCGGGGACCGCCCGTCACCCGTGACCGCCCGGCACCGATCGCCCGACGGACGCCCTTGACTTCCGGGCCGCCCGGCACTGCCCGGCACGGTGACCACCGGACGCCAGCAACCCGGTGGGCGCCCATGACCACCCGGCACCGGACGCCGATGACCGCCGGGCCGCCGGCGACCAACGGGCCACCGGTGACCACCCGGCACCGGCGACCACCGTGCGCCGGGGATGTCCCGGCAAGTCCGCCCGCGGCACGCGGCATGCGGTACGCGGTACGCGGGCGGACGGGACCACTTGACGCCCGGCCGACAGCCCGTCCGCGGCACCGGCGGGCCGCCAGCGGCGACGGTGGGCCCTTTGACAGCTGGGCCGTCGCCTTCGGCCTATGCAGGCGGTCGGTGGGCCGCTGCCGGAAACCGGCGAACCTCCGGTGACCGGTGAGCCGCTGGCGCTCGCAGGGGCGCCGCCCGCGCCGGCCGCGAGCCGTCCGCCGGATCCGGTGGGCGTCCCGGCGGGGCCCGAGCCCGGACGGTGGGCCGGGTGCCGCGGGGCGGCGACCGGTCGTGCGGGCGCCGCCGGTCAGCCCGTGTCCGGGAGGCCGCCTCCCTTCCCCGGGGCGCCCCGGTCGGCGTCGGTGTCCTGGCGGGGCTGGGGCAGGACCGGCTGGAGGACCAGCATCCGCTCCACGATGCGGAGGAACATCGCCACGTCCCGTATCAGGTCGTCGGCGTCCCGCCGGCCGGCGGCCCCCCGGATGCCCGCCTCGGCGCGGGCCCGGCGGGCGGCGCCCGAGGCGAACAGCGCGCTCCACTCGCTCAGCTCGGGGGCGATCTCGGGGAGGACCTCCCAGGCGCTGCGGATCCGGGCCCGGCGGCGCGGGGAGGTCTCGGGCCGGCCCCGGGCGGCCAGCACGGCCGCGGCGGTGCGCAGGGCGGCGAGGTGGGCGGTGGCATAGCGCTCGTTGGGAGTGTCCAGGACGGTGGCCTCCTCCAGTCCGGCGCGGGCCTGCGCGAGCAGGTCGAGGGCGGCGGGCGGGGCCGTGGCCCGGCGGAGCACGGGGTGCACGTCGCTCGCCGGGCCGGTCAGTGAGGGGGCAGGGCCGGAGGCGCGGCGCCGACGGGCGGCGGCTGCGGACGGGTTGGCCATGACGAACCTCCTGTCGTCTGGGTGACGGCACGTATGCCGTATGTGCCCATCGTGAGGTATGCCACTGACAATCCGTTCTGACCTGCCCTTTTGCCTCGCGCAGGGGTTCGGGCGTATTTTTGCACTGACCAGTCAGTTCAATAGCGGCAGGGGGGCTTGTGGACGGCACGGGCGGCACGGCCGGCGCGGACGTCAGGGCCGAGGGCCTCGGGCTCAAGGGGCCGAGGGGGTGGGCCTTCCGCGGCGTCACCCTCGACGCCGGGCCCGGCTCGCTGATCGCGATCGAGGGACCGTCCGGCTCCGGCCGCACGTGTCTGCTGCTCGCGCTCACGGGACGGATGAAGCCCACCGAAGGAGTGGCCGCCGTCGGCGGGTTCAAACTCCCCCGGCACATGGCGGCCCTGCGCCGGGTCAGCGCGGTGGCCAACGTGCCCGGCGTGACCGACCTCGAGCCCGCCCTGACCGTCGGGGAACATCTGCGGGAGCGGGCCCTGCTGCAGCGGCGCTTCGGCGAGTCCCTGCGCGAGCTGCTGAACCCCCGCCCCCACCGCGCGCACGAGGCGCGCCTGCGCGTGGACGCGGCCCTGGCCGCCGCCGGACTCGACCTGGAGAGCCTGCCCAAGGGCGCGCGGACGCCGGTCCGCGACCTGGAACGGCTGGAGGAGCTGCGGCTGTCCGTCGCCCTGGCCCTGATCGGCCGGCCCCGGCTGCTCGGCGTGGACGACGTCGACATGAAGCTCTCGGACGCCGAGCGCGCCGAGATGTGGGACCTGCTGCGGTCCCTCACCCGCGCCGGGACGACGGTCGTGGCCGTGAGCCGCACCGCACCCGCGGACTGCGTGGCCGTGTCCACCGGGACGAGCGCCACCCCCGCGAGCCCCACCCCCGCGGGTGCCGCCGCCGCGAGCACCACCCCCGCGAGCACCACCCCCGCGAGCACCACCCCCGCGAGCACCACCGCCGCGGATTCCGGGAGTTCCACCGACACCGGCCGGCGGTCCGCCCCCGAGGCCGGCGCCGAGGGCAGCGACGCGAAGGAGGAGGCCGAGGATGCGCTCACCGAGGCTGGCCGCGCTTGAGCTGAGGCGTTTCGGACGCGGGAGGCTGCCGCGCGCCGCCCTGGTCGCGCTGCTCGTGCTGCCCCTGCTGTACGGCGCGCTGTACCTGTGGTCCTTCTGGGACCCGTACGGGCGTCTGGACCGCATACCGGTGGCGCTGGTGAACGACGACGAGGGCGCCACGGCGGACGGGAGGAGGATCACCGCCGGCGACGACATCGCCGGCGGGCTGCGCGACAGCCGGACCTTCGCGTGGCACGAGGTGAGCGACGAGGAGGCCCGCAGGGGCGTCGAGGACGGCACCTACTACCTGTCGCTGACCATGCCGGCCGACTTCAGCCGCCGGATCGCCTCCAGTTCCGGCGACTCCCCGGAGACCGGCGCCCTCCGGGTGCGCACCAACGACGCGAACAACTACATCGTCGGCCAGATCTCCCGGACCGTCTTCAACGAGGTGCGCGCGGCCGCGTCCAGCAAGGCGTCCCGCTCCTTCCTGGACAAGATCTTCGTCTCCTTCTCCGACATCCACGACGAGACCGTCACCGCCGCGCGGGGCGCCGACCGGCTGAACACCGGCATCGGCAAGGCGCAGAAGGGCTCCGAGGAGCTCGCCGACGGGCTGAAGGAGGCCAAGGGCGGCAGCGGCAGGCTCGCCAGGGGGCTGAAGAAGCTGGACACGGGCGCCGGTGACCTCGAGGACGGATCGCGGCAGGTCGCCGAGGGCACCCAGCGGCTCGCGGACAAGGTCGACGGGGTCCACGCGAAGGTTGGACCGTTCCTGAGCCGCAACGAGAAGACCATCGGCGACACGGCCCGGCTGGTGTCCGACTCGGCCAGGGCGGTCGAGGACAACCTCGACGTCCTGGTGCGGCACGCGCCGGGCGCCGCCAGGACGGCCCACGCCTCCGCCGCCGTCCTGGCGGAGGTCTACGCGGCGCGCTGCGAGAGTGCGACCGCCCCGGCCCCGGATCCGGCCTGCCCGGAGCTGAAGCGGGCGAAGAAGGCCGCCGCCGAGGTCGCCGCCGTCGCCGACGACCTCAACACGCTCATCGCCGACCAGGACGGCGACCTGAAGACGATGCGGGACAACCTCACCGCGCTGCGCGAGCAGGCCGACGCCCTCGCCGAGCGCGCGCCCCACCTCTCGGAGGACGTCGAGGACGCCGTCACCAGGATCGACAAGCTGAACAGCGGCGCGCACAAGGTCGCCGCCGGCGCCGAGAGGCTGCACACGGGACTGGGCACCGCCCGCACCGGCGCGGTGGAGCTCGACAAGGGCGTCGGCACGGCGAAAGCGGGCGCCGAGACCCTGAACGGCGGCCTGTACAAGCTGTCCGACGGCTCCGGGAAGCTGGCCGGCGGACTGCACTCGGGCGCGAAGAAGATCCCGGACTACGACAAGCAGGACCGCGACCGGCGCACCGGCGTGATGTCCGACCCGGTCAAGCTGGCCTCCCACGACCTGCACCGGGCGCCCAACTACGGCACCGGGTTCGCGCCGTACTTCATCCCGCTGTCCCTGTGGGTCGGCGCGATGGTGGCCTACATGCTGATCCCGCCGCTCAACCGGCGTGCCCTCGCGGCCGGCTCGCCCGCCTGGCGGATCGCGTTCGCGGGCTGGCTGCCGGTCGTCGCCGTGGGCGTGCTGCAGGTGGCCGCCCTGATGGCCGTACTGCACTGGGCGATCGGTCTGCAGATGCTGCGGGCGGCCGGCACCGTCGGCTTCCTCTGCCTGGTCACCGCCTGCTTCGCGGCGATCGTGCAGTGGCTGAACGCCCGCTTCGGCGCGGCCGGCCGGATCCTGGTGCTGGCGCTGCTGATGCTCCAGCTCACCTCGGCGGGCGGCACCTACCCGGTGCAGACGAGCCCCCGCTTCTTCAACGCGATCCACCCGTTCCTGCCGATGAGCCACATCGTGGACGCCCTGCGCCGGCTCATCACGGGCGGCGGCCTGGACCCGGTATGGCAGGCCTGCGGGGTGCTCGCCGCGTACACGGCGGGCGCCCTCGCGCTGACCGCCCTCGCGGCCCGGCGCCACCAGGTGTGGACGCCGGCCCGGCTGCACCCGGAGCTGAGCCTGTGATCCCCGCGAGGCGCCCGCACGTGCGCGTAGCTGTGAGAATCGGGGCCATGGAAAGCAGCAGCGCCAGGTCCGGCGGCACGCGCCGCGAGGCCACCCGCCAGAAGCTCTACGAGGCGGCCGTCACCCTCATCGCCGAGCAGGGCTTCTCCGCGACCACCGTGGACGAGATCGCCGAGCGGGCCGGAGTGGCGAAGGGCACGGTCTACTACAACTTCGCGAGCAAGTCCGTTCTCTTCGAGGAGCTGCTGAGGCACGGCGTGGGCCTGCTCACCGCCTCGCTGAAGGAGGCGGCCGAGCGGACCGCGGCCGCGGGCGGCGGCAAGGTGGACGCGCTGGACGCGATGATCCGCGCGGGCCTGGTCTTCATCGACCGCTATCCGGCCTTCACCCAGCTGTACGTCGCCGAGCTGTGGCGCACCAACCGGGCCTGGCAGTCCACCCTGATGGTGGTGCGGCAGGAGGCCGTCGCGGTGGTCGAGGGGGTGCTGCGCGAGGGCGTGGCGGCCGGGGAGTTCAGCGAGGAGATCGATGTGCCGCTGACGGCGGCGGCGCTGGTCGGCATGGTGCTGGTGGCCGCGCTGGACTGGAAGTCCTTCCAGCCGGAGCGCTCCCTGGACGACGTCCACGCGGCCCTGTCCCGGCTGCTCCAGGGGCGCGTGAGCGGCAGGGTCTGAGCCTCGGCGGCCCGCTCCGCGACCCGCGTGCACGAGGAGGGCGCCGGTCCGAACCGGACCGGCGCCTTCCCCTTCCCCCGTGCCCCCGTGCTTCCCTCCCGCACTCCCCCGTGCGGGCCCCCCGCGGACCCCCGTGGCGGTCTCCCCCCGGTTCCCCGTGTCTCGCTTCCGCCGGCGAAGCGGCGGAAGGAGCGGCCGGCGGGCGGGCGCCGTTCCGCCGCCCCGTGTCGGCGGTGCCGGGCCACGCCCCCTGCCGTGCCTCCACTCTCCCGTTCCGGGGGCGGTCGCCCCATCCGCGCGGGTACTCATCTGCGCGTCTGAGTACGGGTACTCAGCCGGCCGTCCGCATGCCCGGCGCCATGGGCCGCCCGCCGGGTTACCATCGCGTCCGTGCCGGTACTCCCCCTGGTCTTCACCAGCGGCTGGGCCAGTGGCATCAACGCCTACGCGGTGGTGCTGCTGCTCGGCCTGTTCGGCGCGACGGGGGTGAGCGACGACGTCCCGCAGACCTTGCAGCGCCCCGAGGTGCTGATCGTGGCGGGCGTGCTGTTCCTGTGCGACTCCGTCGCCGACAAGATCCCGTACGTCGACTCCGCGTGGGACCTCGTGCACACGGTGGTCCGGCCGCTGGCGGGCGCGTGGGTGGGGGCGCTGCTGGCCGGGCAGAGCGGCTCGCTGCCGGACGTGGCGGCCGGTGTGCTGGGCGGGTCGACGGCGCTGGCCAGCCACGCCGTCAAGGCCGGGACGCGGATGGCGGTCAACACCTCGCCGGAGCCGTTCAGCACCATCGTGCTGAGTCTCGCCGAGGACCTCGGCGTCGGGGGCGTCGTCGCGTTCGCGATGTTCCACCCGGAGGCGGCGGCCGTCGTCGCGGCCGTCCTGCTGGCCGGCGGGCTGCTGCTCCTGCTGTTCCTCGTCTCGCGCATCCGGCGGTTCCTGCGCCGCCGGGCGCAGCGGCGCGAGGAGCGGCGGCCGGCCTCCCGGGCCCCCTGAACGCCGCTGCGCCCGGCGGCCCGGCGGCGGACCCGCAGGCGGCGGTCGATACAGTCGCGGGCATGGCACGGATTGCGGTGATCGGCGCCGGGATGGGCGCGATGGCGGCCGCCGCCCGGCTGGCCGTCGCGGGCCACCGGGTGACGGTGTACGAGCGGACGGAGACGTACGGCGGTGCGGTGCGCCGCTTCGAGCGGGACGGGTTCCGTTTCGACACGGGACCGGGACTGCTGACGCTGCCCGCCGTGTACCGCGACCTGTTCGTCAAGACCGGCAAGGAGCCTTTGGAGGACTGCGTCGAGCTGGTCCAGGTCGACCCCTCGTCGCGGCACGTCTTCCCGGACGGCACCGCGGTGTCCCTGCCGAACGCCTCCCGCGCGGGCGTGGTCGCGGCCCTCGACGAGGCGCTGGGCGCGGGGGCGGGCGAGCGGTGGGGCGACTTCCTGGTGCGGGCCCGGGAGGCGTGGGACCGCACCCGCCGGCCGCTGCTGGAGGAGCCGCTGTGGCCCGACTGGGGCGTGCTGACGGAGAAGGAGCCGTATCCGGGCGTCGCCCACCGGCGGCTGCTGCGCACACGGCGGGCCGTGAAGCTGCACGAGATCGGCTCCTGGGAGCTGCGCGACCGGCGGCTGGCGTCGCTGCTGGAGTGGTACGCGCTCGCCTACGGCGTGGACCCGGGGACGGCCCCCGCGAGCGCGGCCGTGCTGCCGTACATGGAGCACGCGTTCGGCACCTGGTACGTGCGCGGCGGTGTCCGGGAGCTGGCGCGCGCGGTGTACGAGCGGTGCCGGAAGCGGCGGGTCGAGTTCGTGTTCGGCGCCGAGGTCACCCGGATCCTGGACGAGGACGGCCGGGCGGCCGGGGTGGAGCTGGCCGACAGGACGGTGGCCGAGGCGGACATCGTGGTCGGCGGCGGGCCCGCGCGGCTGCCCGCCCTGACGGGCCGGCGGGTGTACGGCCCGGAGGCGTTCCAACCGGACCCCGAGGACCGCCGCCCGGGCCGGGTCGTGGTGTGCCTGGCGCTGCGCGGCGCGCGGGAGGCGGGCGCGGTGCACCGCACGGTGGTGCACGCGGCCGACGGCGAGGGCGATCTGGACCTGTTCCGGCACGGGGTGCTGCCCGCCCTGCCGACGACCGTCGTGGACCGGCCGGACGACCCGTCGCTGCGCCCCGACGGGGACCACGAGAGCGTGGTGCTGACGTCGACGGTGCCGTCGGCGGCGGAGTACGACTGGGCCGCGGCGGGGGCCGCCGACGACTTCGCGGACCGGATGGTGGCCGCCGCCGAACGGGCCGTGCCCGGCCTGCGCGAGCGGGTGCTGTGGCGCGAGGTCCGCACGCCGCTGGACACGGAGCGGGAGACGGGCGCCGCGGGCGGGGCGGTGCCGCCGCCCGCGCTGGCCGCGCCGGAGGGCGTCCTGCATCCGGCCAACTCCACGGCGGTGCCGGGCCTGTACGCCGTCGGCGGCTGGTCCCACCCCGGCGGCGGCCTGGCCCACGCGGGCATGTCGGGTGCGCTGGTGGCGGGACTGATCGTGGAGGGCCCGGACTTCCGCGGCTCCCGGTGAGCGCACCGCCGGTGAGCGGACTCCCGGTGAGCGGACTCCCGGTGAGCGGACCGCGCCCGCCCCGGCCCGGTGGACCGGGGTCAGGGCCGGGCGCGGGCGGGTGTCAGTAGCGGTACTGCTCGTCGTGTCCGGGGCCGGGGTGGGGTTGTCCACCCGTCTGGTCTGGGTACGGCTGCTCCTGCGGGAGTTCGCCGCCGTAGGTCTCGTCGGTGCGCTGCTGCGGCACCCACACCCCGCCGGCCGGGGTCTCGCCGTAGCCGCCGCCGGCGTACGGGTCCTGCGGGTAGCCCTGCTGCTGGCCGTAGCCCTGGTCGTAGGAGCCGTAGGGCTGGGCGCCGATGTACGGGTCGGAGTAGTTGGCGTAGCCCTGCGGGCCGGCGTCGTAGCCGTAGTCCTGCTGGGCGTAACCGGAGTAGTCGTAGGCGTAGCCCTGCTGGTCGGCGGGCTGGGACGGGGCGGTGTCCGGGTAGGCGGCGCCGCCGTGGACGCCGTAGGCGCCGGTGTCCTCGGGGAGGAGCTGCGGTTCGTGGAGGCCGGCGGTCCCGGGCGCGCGGGAGGGGGCCGGGGTGAAGACGTCGTCCCGGTCGTAGTCGTCGTAGCCGCCGAACGCCCGGCCCTCGCCGTAGGCGGTGGGGGCGGCCTCCGGGAGGCCGGCGGCCCCGGCCAACTCCGGCGCCGAGGTCCGCGTCTCGTGCCGGTCCGCCCTGCCGCGGCGGCGCTTGCTGCCGCCGCCGGTCTCGGGGGCCGCGGGGCGCTTGACCGCCCAGCCGGCCGCGAAACCGCGGCGGAACGACAGCGTGACGTAGGTCTGGCCGACCGCGAAGGCGATCGCGCCGATCCCGATGACGACGACGGACGGGATCAGCACCCCGAGCACGACGCCGAGGAAGCCGGCGAAGGCCAGGAGCCGCCAGCGCAGCCGCGCCTTGTACTGCAGCAGCACCTCGCCCAGCAACCACAGCGCGACGACGCCGAACGCGATGTAGAGGACCGTCCAGCCCATGTACGCCCCTCTCCCAGTGGCCGCTACGCAGTGTGTCGTATCGCGAGGCGGCCGGTCTAGGCCTGCGGGGGGTGGTGCAGGCCCAGGTTCTCGTAGATTTCCAGGGTCGCCGTGGAGTTGTTGAGCGTGATGAAGTGCAGTCCGGGCACTCCTTCGGCCAGCAGCCGTGCGCAGAACTCCGTGGCGAACTCGATGCCGATCGAGCGTACCGCCGCCGGATCGTCCTTCGACGCGAGGATCCGGTCTTTGAGGGCGTCCGGGACGCGGGCGTTACTCAGCGTGGGCAACCGTTCCAGCATTCTGACACTGGTGACCGGCAGGACCTCCGGGATGACCGGGGTGTCGCAGCCCGCGGCCGCGACCCGGTCCCGCAGCCGCAGGTACGACTCGGGCTGGAAGAACATCTGTGTGATGGCGTAGTCGGCGCCGGCCCGGCACTTGTCGACGAAGTGGGCGACGTCGGTGTCCCAGTCCGCCGACCGCGGGTGCATCTCCGGGAAGGCGGCGACGCCGACGCAGAAGTCGCCGGACTCCTTGATGAGCCGGACGAGTTCGGCCGCGTACGTCAGGCCCTGGGGGTGCGGGACCCACTCGCCCATGGGGTCGCCGGGCGGGTCGCCGCGCACGGCGAGCATGTTGCGGATGCCGGCGTCCGCGTACTGGCCGATGATGTTGCGCAGTTCGGCGACGGAGTGGTCGACGGCGGTGAGGTGGGCGACCGGGGTGAGCGTGGTGTCGGCGACGATCTGCTGGGTCTCCTTGACCGTGCCCGCGCGGGTGGAGCCGCCCGCGCCGTAGGTCACGGAGACGAAGTCGGGGGCGACCGCCTCGACCCGCCGGAGCGCGCTCCACAGGTTCCGCTCGCCCTGGGGGGTCTTCGGCGCCGAGAACTCGAACGAGTACGTCCGCTTGCCGGTGGCGAGGATGTCGCGCACGGTGCGTGCGCGATCAGTCCTGGTGGATGCGGTTCCGAGGGCCATACCCGCAGGTTAGCCAGGGGCGGCCGGACCCCCAACCGGACGGAGGCGAATTGACCGGGATTGCCGGGCTCCTGTCCAGTACGTGGACAGCCGGGCGGTGACAGGCCGTGACGGCACGGCGGTGGACGGCACAGCGGTGGACGGCACGGCGGTGGACGGCACGGCGGCAGCGGGCCCGGCCGGGTCCCCGCGGGCCGGCCGGCCTCAGCCGGCCTCGCGCAGCCGCTTCGCGAACTCGGCGGCCGCGGCGCCCGGGTCGTCGGCCTCGGTGATCGCCCGGACCACGACGACCCGGCGGGCCCCCGCGTCCAGCACCTGGTCCAGGTTGGCGAGGTCGATGCCGCCGATGGCGAACCAGGGCCGGCCGGTGCCGAGGGCCGCCGTGTGGCGGACCAGGCCGAGGCCGGGGGCGTGCCGGCCGGGCTTGGTCGGGGTGGGCCAGCAGGGGCCGGTGCAGAAGTAGTCCACGCCCTCCTGGACGGCGGCGGCCTCGGCCTCCGCCTCCGCGTGCGTGGAGCGGCCGATCAGGACGTCCGGGCCGAGGACGGCGCGGGCGGCCGGGACCGGCAGGTCCCCCTGCCCGAGGTGCAGCACGTCGGAGCCGGCGGCGTGGGCGACGTCCGCCCGGTCGTTGACCGCGAGGAGCTTGCCGTGCCGGGCGCAGGCGTCGGCGAACACCCGCAGATGCTCCAGTTCCTCGGCGGCCTCCATGCCCTTGTCGCGCAGCTGCACGATGTCGACGCCGCCGGACAGCACCGCGTCCAGGAACTCGGGCAGGTCGCCCTGGCGCGTGCGGGCGTCCGTGCACAGGTACAGGCGGGCGTCGGCGAGGGCGGCGCGGGCGGTGTCGGACATGCGTGGATCCCCCCGAGGTCGGGTGCCTGGTGGTGCGGGTGGCGTACGGGCGCGGGCCCGCACGCCACCCCCTGATGCGGGTCGGCTCAGACGGCGAGCGCCTGGGCGCGGCGCTTCACCTCCGTGCCGCGATTCTCGCTCAGGGCCTGCGCGGGGGTGCCGGGCAGGGTCGGGTCGGGGGTGAAGAGCCACTCGATCATCTCTTCGACCGTGAAGCCGTCGTCCCGCAGCAGCGTCAGGGTCCCGGTCAGGCCCTTGACGACCTTGTCCCCGTCGATGAAGGCGGCGGGGACGTGCAGCGCCTTGTTCTCACCTCGGCGTACGGCGATGAGCTGGCCCTCCTTGACCAGCTGCCGGACACGCGTCACCTCGACGCCGAGCATCTCGGCGATGTCGGGCAGGGTGAGCCAGGCGGGGACGAGAGCATCGATCTTTGCGTCAATCTCGGTCACGGAAACCAGCCTAGGCGCTCCGCCGGTCCGGCCGCGACGGGAAGTGGCGGGAGTGTGTGGTGCGCGCCGCCGGGTCCGTCGTGGCTGCTCGGGGGCGCCCGCGCGTCCCGGGCGCGGATCGCAGGGGGCGCCGGTCAGCCGGCCGTGGCGTCCTTCAGCGGCCGGGCCGGGTCGGCCAGCGCCCGCGCGTCCATCCGCCGGCCGGCCTCGATCAGCTTCCGGCCCTGCGCCAGGTCCCGGGGCCGGCCGACGGCCAGCAGGGCCACGAGCCGGTCCTCGCGCAGCCAGCACACCGTCCAGGACGGGCCCGCCGGGTCGCCCCGCCACACCAGGCGGTCGGCCGCGCCGTGGTGGCCGGCGTACTGCACGAACCGGCCGAACTGCTCGGACCAGAAGTACGGCACCGGGTCGTAGACGGCGGGGGTCTCGCCGAGGATGTCCGCGGCGACCGTGCGCGGGCCCTGCAGGGCGTTGTCCCAGTGGTGGACGAGCAGCCGTTCGCCGTAGCGGGCCGACGGGAAGGAGGCGCAGTCGCCGACGGCGTACACGTCCGGCAGCGAGGCGCGCAGCCGGTCGTCGGCGAGGACCTCGCCGTGCGCGCCCAGTTCGATGCCGGAGCCGGCCAGCCAGGCGGTTGCGGGACGGGCGCCGATGCCCACCACGACGGCGCCCGCGGGCAGCCGGGTGCCGTCGGCGAGCAGCACCGCGCCGGGCTCGACGCGCTCCACGCGCGCGTGGGTGCGCAGTTCCGCGCCGGCGTCGGCGTACCAGGCGGCCATGGGCGCGGCGACCTCGGCGGGCAGGGCGCCGGCGAGCGGCCGGCCGGCGGCCTCCACGACGGTCACCGCGCAGCCGGCCTCGCGGGCGGCCGTGGCGAACTCGGCGCCGATCCAGCCGGCGCCGACGACCACGATGTCCTGCTGGCGGGCGAGCACGGGCCGCAGCCGTTCGGCGTCGTCCAGGGTGCGCAGCAGGTGCACCCCGGGCACGCCCTCGGTGCCGGGCAGCGTGACCGGTTCGGCGCCGGTGGCGAGGACCAGGACGTCGTAGGGCACCGGGCCGGTCCCGGTGTCCAGCTCGTGCTCGGCGGGGCGCACCCCGTGGACCTCGCAGCCGAGCCGCAGCTCCACGCCGAGGGCCTCGAAGTCCACGTCGAAGGCGGAGCCCTCGGCCTTGCCGAGCAGGACGGCCTTCGACAGGGGCGGCCGGTCGTACGGCTGGTGCGGTTCGGCGCCGATGACGGTGACCGCGTCCCGGAAGCCCTGTTCGCGCAGGGCGACCGCGGTCTGCACCCCGGCCATGCCCGCGCCGACGACGACCACGCGCCGTCCTCCTGACCTGCCCTGCTGCGCTGTCTGCTCGCTCACCCGATCACCTTAGACAATTGACGGTCCGTCAGTCAGGGGGCGTGCTCGGCGACCTCTTCGACCACGCTCGTGCCGGAGCCCGGCCGGGACTCCCACTCCCAGCTCTCCTCCAGCCGCACCCGTCCGTCCGGCAGCTCCACGACCGTGGACCGGCAGTGCCCCGAGGCGGTCGTGCCGTCGGTCCCGAGCTGCACGTACCGGAAGTCCAGCCGGTCGCCGGCGCGCGTGCCGACCAGATGGCCGCGTACCACGTCGCCGCCCGCGTACTCGGCCCAGATCCGGCCGTCCTCCTCGTGGTACGCGAAGCGGGTGCGGGCGCCCACCTGGCCCGGAGCCTGGTCCGCCACCGGGGCGAGGACGAGTCCGTCGAGCGACCGGGCCATGCGGGGCTCCCTTACGGGTGAGGGGCGGGGCGGGCTAGGGTGGCCACCGTACAAGCACTCGCGGGAGCCCGGACGCACCGGGCTGAGAGGGAGGCTGGCGGCCTCCGACCGTACGAACCTGATCCGGGTCATGCCGGCGAAGGGAGGGGCTGGACGCCCATGTCGTCACGTACGTCCGACGTCCTCGTCATCGGGGGCGGGATCATCGGCCTGGTCACGGCCTGGCGGGCCGCGCAGCGCGGGCTCGCCACCGCCGTGGTCGACCCCGAGCCGGGCGGCGGGGCCGCGCAGGTCGCGGCCGGGATGCTGGCCGCGGTCACCGAGCTGCACTACGGCGAGGAGACGCTGCTCGCGCTGAACCTGGAATCGGCGCGCCGCTACCCGGAGTTCACGGCCGAGCTGACCGAGCTGACCGGGCACGGCCTCGGCTACCGCCGCTGCGGCACGCTCGCCGTCGCGCTCGACGCCGACGACCGCGCCCACCTGCGCGACCTGCACGCCCTGCAGCAGCGCTGCGGGCTCGCCTCGCAGTGGCTGTCCGGGCGGGAGTGCCGGCGGCTGGAGCCGATGCTGGCGCCCGGGGTGCGCGGCGGGCTGCGCGTGGACGGGGACCACCAGGTCGACCCGCGGCGGCTGGCGGCGGCCCTGCTGGCCGCGTGCGAGCGGGCCGGTGTGGTGTTCCACCGGACCTGGGCCGAGCGGCTGGACGTCGTCCGGGACCGGGCCGCCGGGGTCACCACGACCGGCGGCGCCGCACTGCGCGCGGACCAGGTCGTGCTCGCGGCCGGCAGCCTGAGCGGCCGCCTCGCGGGCGTGCCGGACACACTGCTGCCGCCGGTGCGGCCGGTGAAGGGGCAGGTGCTGCGGCTGACCGTGCCGCGCCGGTACGCGCCCTTCCTGAGCCGCACCGTGCGGGCCGTGGTGCGCGGCGGCCACGTCTACCTGGTGCCCCGGGAGGACGGCGAGCTGGTCGTCGGGGCCACCAGCGAGGAGCTCGGCTGGGACACCACGGTCACGGCCGGGGGCGTGTACGAGCTGCTGCGCGACGCCCACGAACTGGTCCCCGGCATCACCGAGCTGCCGCTCACCGAGACCCGGGCCGGGCTGCGCCCCTGCTCTCCCGACAACGCGCCGCTGCTCGGCCCGTCCGGCCTGGACGGGCTGCTGCTGGCCACCGGGCACCACCGCAACGGGGTGCTGCTCACGCCGGTCACCGGCGACGCGCTGGCGCACGCCCTGGCCACCGGGGAACTGCCCGACGAGGCACGCCCGTTCACACCGCTGCGGTTCGGCGCGGCGCACGGACGACGACTGGAGCAGCCGGCATGAGCACTACCGTCACCGTCACCGTCTCCGTCAACGGCGAACCCCGCCGGGTCGCCGCGGGCACCGCGCTGGACGCTCTCGTGCGGACGCTCACCGCGGCGCCGCGCGGGGTGGCCGCCGCCGTCAACGAGACCGTCGTCCCGCGCGCGCAGTGGGCGGCGACCGCCCTCGCCGAGGGCGACCGGGTCGAAGTCCTCACCGCCGTGCAGGGAGGCTGAGCCGTGGCCGACGATCCCCTGGTCCTCGGAGGACTGACCTTCTCCTCCCGGCTGATCATGGGCACGGGCGGGGCGCCCAGCCTGGACGTGCTGGAGCGGGCGCTGGTCGCCTCGGGCACGGAACTGACCACGGTCGCGATGCGCCGGGTGGACCCCTCCGTGCGCGGCTCGGTGCTGTCGGTGCTGGACCGGCTCGGCATCCGGGTGCTGCCGAACACGGCGGGCTGCTTCACCGCCGGGGAGGCGGTGCTCACCGCCCGGCTGGCCCGGGAGGCGCTGGGCACCGACCTGGTGAAGCTGGAGGTCGTCGCGGACGAGCGGACGCTGCTGCCGGACCCGGTGGAGCTGCTGGAGGCCGCGGAGACGCTGGTCGACGACGGGTTCACGGTGCTGCCGTACACGAACGACGACCCCGTCCTCGCGCGGAGGCTGGAGGACGTGGGCTGCGCCGCGGTGATGCCGCTCGGCTCCCCGATCGGCTCCGGGCTCGGCATCCGCAACCCGCACAACTTCCAGCTGATCGTGGAGCAGGCGCGCGTGCCGGTGATCCTGGACGCGGGGGCCGGCACGGCGTCCGACGCGGCGCTGGCGATGGAGCTGGGCTGCGCCGGGGTGATGCTCGCGTCCGCGGTGACGCGGGCGCAGGACCCGGAGCGGATGGCCGCCGCCATGAGGCATGCCGTGGAGGGGGGCCGGCTGGCCCGGCTGGCGGGGCGGATCCCCCGGCGGTACCTCGCGCAGGCGTCGTCTCCGGCGGAGGGCATGGCCGTGCTCGATCCGGAGCGCCCCGCGTTCTGAACACGCGTGCGGCGGCGTCCTCGCCGCCGGGCGCACGCGGGTCGTGGGTGCGTCACAGGTCGGCTGCAGTCCCGCCCCGACGCGGGCGGACGGGGCGGTCCCGCCGGCCGCCCCTCGTAGACTCCTGGCGTGGATACGACCCTTCAGGACCCCCTCGTCGGGCAGGTGCTCGACGGCCGCTACCGCGTCGACGCGAGGATCGCGGCCGGTGGGATGGCCACGGTCTACCGGGCCCTGGACACCCGTCTGGACCGCGTCCTCGCGCTGAAGGTGATGCACCCGGCGCTCGCGGCCGACGGGTCCTTCGTCGAGCGCTTCATCCGGGAGGCGAAGTCCGTCGCCCGGCTCGACCACCCCAACGTCGTGCAGGTGTTCGACCAGGGTGCCGACGGGTCGTACGTGTACCTGGCGATGGAGTACATCGCCGGCTGCACCCTGCGGGACGTGCTGCGCGAGCGCGGGGCCGTGCAGCCGCGGGCCGCCCTGGACATCTTGGAGCCGGTGCTCGCCGCGCTCGGCGCCGCGCACCGGGCCGGGTTCGTGCACCGCGACATGAAGCCGGAGAACGTGCTGATCGGGGACGACGGCCGGGTCAAGGTCGCCGACTTCGGGCTGGTGCGGTCCGTGGACGCGGCGACCAGCACGACCGGCGCCGTCCTCGGGACCGTCTCCTACCTGGCGCCCGAGCAGATCGAGCAGGGCACCGCCGACCCGCGCGTCGACGTGTACGCGTGCGGCGTCGTGCTCTACGAGATGCTGACGGGCGGGAAGCCGCACTCCGGGGACTCCCCGGCCCAGGTGCTGTACAAGCACCTCCACGAGGACGTGCCGCCGCCCTCGGCGGCGGTGCCGGGGCTGCCGTACCAGCTGGACGAACTGGTCGCGTCCGCCACCGCCCGCGCACCCGGCGCGCGGCCGCAGGACGCGGTCGCGCTGCTCCTGCACGTGCGCGAGGCCCGCCGGGGGCTGACCGACGAGCAGCTGGACGCACTGCCGCCGCAGGCCCTGGCCGTGGAGCACGACGGCGCCGAGGACCGCACGCGCGTGATCCCGCGTTCGCCGACCGTGCCCCGGCCCCTGCCCGCCGGCGGGGACGCCCCCGCGGACGGCATCGACCGCACCGCCCGCTTCACGAGCCCGCCCGTGCCGCCGCGGGGACGCCCGGCGCGGCCCCGGCGCGCGGTGCTGGCGGTGATCGCCGCCGTCCTGGTGGTGTTCGGCGCGGGCACCGGGATCTGGTACATCAACTCCGGCCAGTTCACCACGGTGCCGCCGCTGCTGGCCAAGAGCGAGGCGCAGGCGAGGGAGCGGCTGAAGGACGCCGGGCTCGACGTGGGGAAGGTCGAGCGCGCCTACCACGACACCGTGGAGCGCGGCACGGTCATCAGCAGCGACCCGGCGCCCGGCGCCCGGATCCGGGAGCACGACTCGGTGACGCTGACGCTGTCGCTGGGCCCGAAGACGGTCGAGGTCCCGGACGTGGCCGGCCGGCCGCTGGCCGAGGCGCGGGCGCGGCTGAAGGCGAAGGGCCTGGAGCCGGGCATGGTCGAGCGCGACTTCAGCGACGACGTCCCCAGGGGCTCGGTGATCGGCACGACACCGCGGGCGGGCACCGAGCGGCACGCCGGGTCGGCGATCGCGCTGACCGTCAGCAAGGGCCGTCCGGTCGACGTGCCGGACGTCGGCGGCGACGACCCGGAGAGCGCGCGCCAGGAACTGGCGGACGCCGGGCTGAAGGTGCGGATCGCCGCCGGGCGGATCACCTCCGACCACGACAGGGGCGACGTCGCCGCGCAGAGCCCGCGGCCGGGCAGCCGGGCCGCCGAGGGCGACACGGTGACGCTGACGCTGTCCAAGGGCCCGGAGATGATCGAGGTCCCGGACGTGGTCGGGGACAGCGTGGACGACGCGCACCGGCGGCTGGAGGACGCCGGCTTCGAGGTGGACGAGGACCGCGGGCTGCTCGGGCTGTTCGGCGACACGGTGAGCGAGCAGTCGGTGCGGGGCGGCGACCGGGCGCCCAAGGGGGCGACGATCACGATCACGATCCGGTGACCGGGGTCCCCGGGGACCGCGCTGCGGGCGCGCGGGCGGGCATGACACCCTGAACGGGTGAGTTCCGTCGCGTCGCCCCTCCTCCCCCGCAACCCCGTCGGCGGCCATGTGCCGGTGGCCGGCGGCCTGCACTCCGTCGGCCTGTCGTACGCCCGGGCGCTGGAAGCCGAGGCCGTGCAGGTCTTCGTCGCCAATCCGCGCGGCTGGGCCACGCCCGCCGGGAACCCGCGGCAGGACGAGGCGTTCCGCGCGGCGTGCGCCGAGGAGTCGGTCCCGGCGTACGTCCACGCCCCCTACCTGATCAACTTCGGCTCGCACACCGAGGCGACCGTGGAGCGGTCGGTGGAGTCGCTGCGGCACTCCCTGCGGCGGGGGCGGCAGATCGGCGCGCGGGGCGTGGTGGTGCACACCGGGAGCGCGACCGGCGGGCGGGCGCGGGACGTGGCGCTGAAGCAGGTGCGCGAGCACCTGCTGCCGCTGCTGGACGAGCTGACCCACGACGACGACCCCTTCCTGCTGCTGGAGTCGACCGCCGGGCAGGGCGCCTCGCTGTGCTCGCGCACCTGGGACTTCGGGCCGTACTTCGAGGCGCTGGACGCCCATCCCAGGCTGGGGGTGTGCCTGGACACCTGCCACGTCTTCGCCGCCGGGCACGACCTGACCGGCCCGGACGGCATGCACCGGACGCTGGACGCGCTGGTGGAGACCGTCGGCGAGGGCCGGCTGAAGCTGATCCACGCCAACGACTCCCAGGACGTGGCCGGCGCGCGCAAGGACCGGCACGCGAACATCGGCGCCGGTCACATAGGCGAGGACCCGTTCCGCGCGCTCATGACCCATCCCGCGACCGAGGGGGTGCCGTTGATCATCGAGACGCCCGGCGGCAAGGAGGGGCACGCGGCGGACGTGAAGCGGCTGAAGGCGCTGCGCGACGGCTGACACCGGACGCGGTGGGATCCCGCGACGGCCGACACCGGGCCGCGGAATACCCCTAGGGGGTATGCTGTTCCTGGTCGGTGCACGAGCCATCACCCGACATGGGGGTCGTCATGCAGCACGACACACCGGCGGCACACGCGGGCCGCGCAGCGCACGCCCACCACGGCGCGCCCCCCGCCACCTGGCCCCTGGCCGCCCGGGCCACCCTGCACTGCCTCACCGGCTGCGCCATCGGCGAGGTGCTCGGCATGGTCGTCGGCACGGCGCTCGGCTGGGGCGATCCGCCGACCATGGCGCTGGCGATCGCCCTGGCCTTCTTCTTCGGCTACTCGCTCACCCTGCGCGGGGTCCTGCGGGCCGGCGTCGGCTTCCGCACGGCCTTCCGGGTGGCGCTGGCCGCGGACACCCTGTCCATCGCGGTCATGGAGCTGATCGACAACGGCGTGATCCTGGTCTGGCCCTCGGCCCGGCAGGCCATGCCGGGCGACGCGCTGTTCTGGACCTCGCTCGCGGCCTCCCTCGTGATCGCCTTCCTGGTGACCGCCCCGGTCAACAAGTGGACGATCGGACGGGGCAGGGGGCACGCGGTGGTGCACCGGTACCACTGAGGCGCACGGGGCGGGACTCAGAGCTCGGGGCCGTCCCCGGGCTCCTCCTGGTAGGAGTACCGCTGCTCCTTCCAGGGGTCGCCGATGTTGTGGTAGCCGCGCTCCTCCCAGAAGCCGCGGCGGTCGGCGGTCATGTACTCCACGCCCCGCACCCACTTCGGGCCCTTCCAGGCGTACAGGTGCGGCACGATCAGGCGGACCGGGAAACCGTGCTCGGCGGTGAGCAGCTCGCCGTCCTTGTGGGTGGCGAAGATCGTGCGGTCGGAGGCGAAGTCCGCGAGGCGCATGTTGGAGCTGAAGCCGTACTCCGCCCAGACCATCACATGGGTGACGTCCGGCGCGGGCGGGGCGAGCTCCAGGACGGTGCGGGCCGGGATGCCGCCCCACTCCGCGCCGACCATGCTGAACTTGGTCACGCAGTGCAGGTCGGCCACCACGGTGGTGTACGGCAGGGCCGTGAACTCCTCGTGGTTCCAGGTGCGCTTGCCGCCGTCGGCGGTGGCGCCGAAGACCCGGAACTCCCACCGCTCCGGCCGGAACTTCGGCACCGGCCCGTAGTGCGTGACCGGCCAGCCGCGCTGGAGCCGCTGACCCGGCGGAAGATCGGACCCTGCCGCTGCTCCAGACTCTCGCTCCACCGGATGACCCATGTATCCATCCTGACAGACCTCGGGCAGTGCCCTTGACCACCCACACCCCGGGCGGACAACTACCATCAACCTCACGTACTGCCCCGGTACGCGCATAACGGACGATCTCCGTGCCCGGTGCGATCACGCCGCCGCGCACCTCCCCCGTCCCTCCTGTGGAAGGAGCCGCTGCGATGCAGGGCGACCCCGAGGTCATCGAGTTCCTCAACGAACAGCTCACCGCCGAGCTGACCGCGATCAACCAGTACTTCCTGCACGCCAAGATGCAGGAGCACTTCGGCTGGACGAAGCTCGCCAGGTACACCCGGCACGAGTCGTTCGACGAGATGAAGCACGCGGAGGTGCTCACCGACCGCATCCTGTTCCTGGAGGGGCTGCCCAACTACCAGCGGCTGTTCCACGTCCGCGTCGGGCAGACCGTGCGGGAGATGTTCGAGGCGGACAAGCAGATCGAGGTGGAGGCGATCGACCGGCTCCGGCGGGGCATCAGGGTGATGCGCGAGAAGAACGACATCACGTCCGCGAACATCTTCGAGGACATCCTCGCCGACGAGGAGCACCACATCGACTATCTGGACACCCAGCTGGAGCTGGTGGACAAGCTCGGCGAGGCGCTCTACCTCGCCCAGCTGATCGAGCAGCCGGAGAGCTAGGCGGCCTCGGGGACGGTGGAGGCCGCGGGGGCCGCGGGGGCCCCGGACGCGCGCGCGAGCACCGGCTCGCCCCGGTCGGCCGCCTCGCGGCGCGGACAGGCGGCGCGGCCGAGCAGGGCCTGGATGCGGCGGACGCAGGAACCGCAGTCGGTGCCGGCCTTGCAGGCGGAGGCGATCTGGCGGGGGGTGCAGGCGCCCTGCTCCGCGTGCTGCCTGACCTGGGCCTCGGTGATGCCGAAGCAGCTGCACACGTACACGCGGTCACCTCCCGCCGGGATCTCCGTCTTCTGCCGTCCCGGTGTCCGGTGAGGCAAACCTAACCTTACCGAGTCCGGCGCGACCGCGAAAGCGGAAGGGGCGCGGATCGGGTGTGATCCGCGCCCCAGAAGGGTCACCGCCGGCCGCTCACTGGTCCCGGTACATCTCGGCCACCAGGAACGCCAGGTCCAGCGACTGGCTGCGGTTCAGCCGCGGGTCGCAGGCCGTCTCGTAGCGCTGGTGCAGGTCGTCGACGAAGATCTCGTCGCCGCCGCCCACGCACTCGGTGACGTCGTCGCCGGTCAGCTCCACGTGGATGCCGCCCGGGTGGGTGCCGAGCGCCTTGTGGACCTCGAAGAAGCCCTTGACCTCGTCCAGCACGTCGTCGAAGCGGCGGGTCTTGTGCCCGGAGGCCGCCTCGAAGGTGTTGCCGTGCATCGGGTCGGTCACCCACGCCACCGTCGCACCGGACGCCGTGACCTTCTCGACCAGCTCGGGGAGCCGGTCGCGGATCTTGTCGGCGCCCATGCGGACGATGAACGTCAGCCGGCCCGGCTCCCGCTCGGGGTCGAGGCGGTCGATGTACTGCAGCGCCTCCTCGGCCGTCGTGGTCGGGCCGAGCTTGATGCCGACGGGGTTGCGGATCTGCGAGGCGAACTCGATGTGCGCGCCGTCCAGCTGCCGGGTCCGCTCGCCGATCCACACCATGTGCGCGGAGACGTCGTACAGCCTGCCGGTGCGGGAGTCGACCCGGGTCAGGGCCGACTCGTAGTCCAGCAGCAGCGCCTCGTGCGAGGAGTAGAACTCGACGGTCTTGAACTCCTCCGGATCGGTGCCGCAGGCCCGCATGAAGTGCAGCGCGTTGTCGATCTCGCGGGCGAGCTGCTCGTAGCGCTGGCCGGACGGCGAGGTGCGCACGAAGTCCTGGTTCCAGGCGTGCACCTGGCGCAGGTCGGCGTAACCGCCGGTGGTGAAGGCGCGCACCAGGTTCAGCGTGGACGCCGAGGCGTGGTACATGCGCTTCAGCCGCTCGGGGTCCGGGATGCGGGACTCGGGCGTGAAGTCGAAGCCGTTGACGGAGTCGCCCCGGTAGACCGGCAGCGTCACGCCGTCGCGGGTCTCGGTCGGCTTCGAGCGGGGCTTGGAGTACTGCCCGGCGATGCGGCCGACCTTCACCACGGGCACGGAGGCCGCGTAGGTCAGGACGGCGCCCATCTGGAGCAGCGTCTTCAGCTTGTTGCGGATCTGGTCGGCGGACACCGCGTCGAAGGCCTCGGCGCAGTCGCCGCCCTGGAGGAGGAACGCCTCACCCCTGGCGACGGCCGCCATCCGGGCGCGCAGCTGGTCGCACTCGCCCGCGAAGACGAGCGGCGGATACGACTCGAGGTCCGCGATCACTGCGCGCAGAGCCTCGGGGTCGGGGTACTCGGGCTGCTGCGCCGCGGGCAGGTCTCGCCAGGTGTTGCCAGCGTGGTGGCTGGTTGCGTTCACGGTCACACCCCAACATTACGGGGTCGCCGGGCGCGTCCATGCCCGGGACCGGAAGATGAGACGGACGCGTCCGCCGCGCGAAGCATGGTCTAGGGGCCCAGGACGGGCCGCCGGGCCGGTCCGTCGGGCCGGGCCGTCGGTGCCGGTCCTGCACCGCGGGGTCGGCGGGAGCGACCGAGAGGACGGCGCGCGGCGCGACGAGCAGACGGGCACCGCGGCCCGCGGGGGTTGGGGTACGCTGCCCGTCATGTTCGCGCTTTCGACCCGCACCTGGTGGTGGACCGCTCATCCGGCGGCCCACTGACTGCGCGTACGCTCGACTTCGCGAAGGCCGCCCGAGGGGCGGCCTTCGGTGTCTCGCGGCCCGGCCGTTCCTCTCCAGCGAGAAGGAGACGGACCCATGCACCTGCGTGACCTGATCGACGACCCCCGCCCGTTCGCCCTGCTGCGCCGCCGCACGCCCGGCCGCGCCCCGGACCAGGTCGAGCTGCTGATCGGCCCGGTCACCGAGCGCGAGCGGCTCGCCGAGCTGCCCGACGAGTGCCTCGCGCTCGTCCCGTTCCGCCAGATCCGCGAGCGCGGCTTCGACGTCCGCGACGACGGCACCCCCCTGGTGGCGCTGGTCCCCGAGGAGTCGCACACGCTGCCCCTCGCCGACGCCCTCGCCCAGCTCCCGGCGCACGAGGTGCGGGTGGAGGACGGCGGTTTCGACGTGTCCGACGAGGAGTACGCGAAGATCGTCGGCCGGGTGCTGCGCGAGGAGATCGGCGGCGGCGAGGGCGCCAACTTCGTGATCCGGCGCACGTACGGGGGGACGGTCCCGGGCTTCGGCCGCGCGGACGCGCTCGCCCTGTTCCGGCGGCTGCTGGCGGGCGAGCGGGGCGCGTACTGGACGTTCGTGGTGCACACCGGCGACCGCACGCTGGTCGGCGCCAGTCCCGAGGTGCACGTGCGGATGTCCGGCGGGACGGTCGTGATGAACCCGATCAGCGGGACGTACCGCTATCCCGCCGGCGGTCCGACGCCCGAGGGCCTGCTCGCCTTCCTCGCCGACGGCAAGGAGACCGAGGAGCTGTCGATGGTCGTCGACGAGGAGCTGAAGACGATGTGCACCGTCGCCGACGGCGGCGGGGTCGTCGTGGGCCCGCGGCTGAAGGAGATGGCGCACCTCGCGCACACCGAGTACGAGCTGCGCGGGAAGTCCTCCCTGGACGTGCGGGAGGTGCTGAAGGAGACGATGTTCGCGGCGACGGTCACCGGCTCGCCGGTGCAGAACGCCTGCCGGGTGATCGAGCGGTACGAGCCGATCGGGCCGGACGGCGCCGGCCGTGGCTACTACGCGGGGGCGCTGGCCCTGCTGGGGCGGGACTCCGGCGGCGCACAGACCCTGGACTCCCCCATCGCGATCCGCACCGCCGACATCCGCGCGGACGGCCGGCTGCGGGTCGCGGTCGGGGCGACGCTGGTGCGCGGCTCGGACCCGGCGGCCGAGGCCGCCGAGACCCACGCCAAGGCGGCGGGGGTGCTGGCCGCGCTCGGGGTGCGGCCGCCGGGGCCGCGCGCGGAGCGCGAGCGGCCCCGGCTCGCCGACGACCCGCGGGTGCGGGCCGCGCTGGACGGGCGGCGGGCCGGGCTCGCCCCGTTCTGGCTGCGCCTGCAGGAGCGCCCCTCCCGGCCGGCCGGTCACGCCCTGGTGGTCGACGGCGAGGACACCTTCACGGCGATGCTGGCCCACCTGCTGCGCTCGGGCGGCCTGGAGGTGACCGTACGGCGGTACGACGAGCCGGGGCTGCGGGCCGCCGTGCTCGCGCACGAGGGACCGGTGGTGCTGGGCCCCGGCCCCGGTGACCCCCGCGACGGCGCCGACCCGAAGATGCGGTTCCTGCGCGACCTGGCGGCCACCGTGCTCCGCCGGCACCGGCACGGGGTGCTCGGCGTGTGCCTCGGCCATGAGCTGATGGCTGCCGAACTGGGCCTGGACCTGGTCCGCAAGGAGGTGCCGTACCAGGGGGCGCAGACGGTGATCGACCTGTTCGGGCGGCCGCGGACCGTCGGCTTCTACAACAGCTTCGTCGCGCGCTGCGACGACGGGACGGCCCGGGACCTGGCCGCGCGCGGCGTCGAGGTGAGCCGGGCGGCGAACGGCGAGGTGCACGCCCTGCGGGGCCCCGGCTTCGCGGGCGTGCAGTTCCACCCGGAGTCGGTCCTCAGCCTGGACGGCGCCGCCGTGGTGCGGGAACTGCTCGGCCGGCTGCGCGGCGCGCGCACCGCGAGCGTGCCGGGCGGCGCCGGGACCTGACGGTCCGTGACCACAGGGCGGCCGGGGCGACGCCGCGGGGACGGCATCGCGGGCCACGGCCGGGGCGGGCCCTAGGCGTCGTCGAGTCCGCGCTCGATCGCGTACCGGACCAGTTCGACCCTGTTGTGGAGCTGGAGCTTGCCGAGCGTGTTCTGGACGTGGTTCTGCACCGTGCGATGGGAGATGACGAGGCGTTCGGCGATCTGCTTGTAGCTCAGGCCCTTCGCCACCAGCCGCAGCACCTCCGTCTCCCGGTCCGTCAGCCGCGGCGCGCCCGGCTCGCCGGCCCCCGCGGCGGGCGCGGGCTCGGCGGCCAGGCGCCGGTACTCGCCGAGGACCAGCCCGGCGAGACCCGGCGTGAACACCGGGTCTCCGACGGCGGTACGGCGCACCGCGTCCAGCAGTTCCCCGGTGGACGCGGACTTCAGCAGGTAGCCGGTCGCGCCGGACTTCACGGCCTCCAGCACGTCCGCGTGCTCGCCGCTCGCGGACAGGACGAGGACGCGCAGCGCCGGATCGTGCGCGACGAGCTCCTTGCACACCTGCACGCCGGGCTTCGCGGGCAGGTTGAGGTCCAGGACCAGCACGTCGGGGGCGGCGGCCTTGGCGCGGCGGACCGCCTGCTCGCCGTCCCCGGCGGTGGCGACCACCTCGAAACCGGACTCGGCCAGGTCCCGGGCGACCGCGTCCCGCCACATCGGGTGGTCGTCCACCACCATGACCCGGATCGGGCCCTGCCGCTGTGTCATCACCGCTCCGCCTTCTTCGCCCGCGCCCGCACGGCGCCCTTCGGTACCTTCAGTTCGACTTCCGTGCCCTGCCCCGGGACGGAGACCAGGTCGGCGCTGCCGCCGAGGTCGCGCAGCCGGCCCCGGATCGACTGGGCCACCCCGAGCCGTCCCTCGCCCTCGGCCTGGGCCAGCCGGCCCTCGGGGATGCCGGGGCCGTCGTCCCGGACGGTGACGACGATCTCGTCCGGCTCGTCCTCCACCAGGATCCACGCCCGCGCCCGGCCGCCGGCGTGCCGGCGCACATTGTCCAGGGCGGCGCCGACGGCGGCGGCGACCTCCCGGGCGGCCGCGGCCGGCAGCATCACCGGGGCGCCCGGCTCGGCGAGGCTGACCCGGCCGCACGCGTAGGGGGCGAGCAGGGAGCGCAGATCGGCCATGCCGTCCTCCCCGGGCTCCGCCGCCGGGCCTGCGACGGCTCCGCCGGCCGAGTCCCGCGAGGTGCGGGAGACCGGCACCGGACCGCCCGACACGAGGGTGCGCAGGGCCACCTCCTGCTCCCCGGCCAGCCGGCCCAGCTCGGCCGCCTCGCCGCCGAGGGCCGCGCCGCGCCGCTTCACCATCGCCAGCACCTGCAGCACGCTGTCGTGGATGTCCCGGGCCAGCCGCTCCCGCTCCCGGGTGGCGGCCTCGATCTCCAGGGCGCGGGCGAGGGTGCGTTCGGAGACGCGGGCGACCTCCACGACGTAGCCGATGGCGATGGAGGCGACCCAGACCAGGACGACGTTGTGGACGGTGTCCCGGGCGGGCCCGCCGCGCTCGATCAGGTTGGCGGCGGCCACGGCGGTGGAGGCGACGGCGGCCCAGCGCCAGCCGCCCTTGACGGCGAAGGCCAGCACCGAGCCGGCGGTCCATATCGACGGCAGGGTGGGGCCGCCGCCCGCGATCCGCTCGTGGCTGTCGGCGAGCGGGGTGAGCAGGATGCCGGTGAGGGCGACGGCGAGGTCCGCGGCCAGGAAACGCCTGGTGCAGCTCGCCGCGTCGGCCACCTTCGGCAGGGTGGCGCAGGTCCACACGACCAGGACGGCGTAGTAGGCCACGGCGATCCAGGGCCGGACGAACTGGTCGTAGGCGGTGGCGCACAGGCCGATGGCGTAGAGCATGCTCAGGACGCGGTAGCCGGTGAGCGCGCGCCACAGCGGCAGCTCGACCGACATCCGCATGACGCGCTCGCGTTCGGGCATGTCCCCCCGGCCCCCTGCCTTCCCCTGGTCCCCCGGCTCCCGGTCCTCGCTCCCCGGCTAGGACTCGGGCTGCTTCTTCTCGGCTCTCTCCGCTTCCCTGGCCGCCTTCGCCGCCTCCGCGAGCTGCCGTTTGGCGGCGGTGGCGTACATGTCGACGTACTCCTGGCCGGAAAGCTTCATGATCTCGTACATGACCTCGTCGGTCAGCGCGCGCAGCACGAACCGGTCGTGCTCCATGCCCTGGTAGCGGCTGAAGTCCAGGGGCCTGCCGATGCGGATGCCGGGCCGCATCAGCTTGGGCACGACCTTGCCGGGCGGCTGGATCTTCTCGGTGTCGATCATGGCGACCGGGATGACCGGCGCGCCGGTGGCCAGCGCCACGCGTGCCAGGCCGCCGGGCTTGCCCCGGTAGAGCCGGCCGTCCGGCGAGCGGGTGCCCTCCGGGTAGATGCCGAACAACTCGCCGCGCCGCAGCACCTCTATACCGCTCCGCACGGCCGCCTCGCCGGCGCCGCGTGCCCCGGAGCGGTCCACCGGGAGCTGGCCGACGCCCTTGAAGAAGGCGGCGGTGAGGCGGCCCTTCACACCGGGGGTGGTGAAGTACTCGGCCTTGGCGATGAAGGTGACCTTGCGGTCGAGCACGGCCGGCAGGAAGAACGAGTCCGAGAACGACAGGTGATTGCTGGCCAGGATGGCGGGACCGTCGGCCGGTATGTTCTCCAGGCCCTCCACCCAGGGCCTGAAGGCGACCTTCAGCGGCCCTCCGATGGCGACCTTCATCGTGCCGTACAACACCCGTGTGCCTCCTGTTTGCGTCGAGGAGACCATAACCCGCAGGACCGTCAAAGGGCCCGACGACCCTGGTCGGTGTCCGTGCGGTCGCGTACGGTGAAGCACATGCCAGTTCTTCCCGGAGCCGAGCCGTACCGCCACGACGGCGGGGAGGTGGGGGTCCTCCTGTGCCACGGTTTCACCGGCTCACCCCAGTCGCTGCGCCCCTGGGCCGAGCACCACGCGGCCCACGACCTGACCGTGTCCCTGCCGCTGCTGCCCGGCCACGGCACCCGCTGGGAGGACATGCAGCTCACGGGCTGGCAGGACTGGTACGCGGAGGTGGACCGCGAACTGCGCCTGCTCGCCGAGCGCTGTTCCCGGGTGTTCGTCGCGGGACTGTCGATGGGCGGGGCGCTGGCCCTGCGGCTCGCGGCGCGGCACGGCGACCGGGTGGCGGGCGTCGTGGCCGTCAACCCGGCGAACAAGGTGCACGGCCTGTCGGCGTACGCCCTTCCGGTGGCCCGGCACCTCGTGCGGACGACGAAGGGCATCGCCAGCGACATCGCCAAGGAGGGCGCGGCGGAGCTGGGGTACGACCGGGTGCCGCTGCACGCGGCGCACTCGCTGCGGGTGTTCCTGCGCCGGCTGGACGGGGAGCTGCCCCAGGTCACCCAGCCGTTGCTGCTGCTGCGCAGCGCCCAGGACCATGTGGTTCCGGCTGCCGACTCGGCCCGGGTGCTGAGCCGG
The DNA here is from genome assembly GCF_040613915.1 of Streptomyces sp. NPDC006193. Lineage (NCBI taxonomy): Bacteria > Bacillati > Actinomycetota > Actinomycetes > Kitasatosporales > Streptomycetaceae > Streptomyces > Streptomyces sp. NPDC006193. Next base: position 27,617 of record NZ_JBEXTB010000028.1, on the reverse strand, counting down.
GTGTCGTCCACGGACGTCACGGAGGTCGTGCTGGAACACAGCTACCACGTGGCGACGTTGGACGAGGATGCGGACCGGATCTTCGAGGAGAGCCTCGGCTTCATCGGCCGGCTCGCACCCAGTGTCGGCAAGGAAGGGACGGCCGCAGTTGGCTGAGCACGACTCCGACCGTGAGGGCCGCGAGGACCGGGAGGACCGGGAGGGCCGGGAGGGCCGGGAGCCGGACGGGCAGGGGGCGCCTCTGGACGTGGACGCCGCCTGGCGCGCCATCGTCGCCGGGTACGGCGAGGAGCCGCCGGATCCGCCGGGCGCCCGGCCCTTCAAGGCTGTCGAGGATCTCGCGCTGCTGGAGAAGAACACCGGGACGGACACCGTGACGGACGCCGCGCAGGACCCCGCCGAGGACAGCGGGGGCGGTGAGCCGGCGGGCCGGCAGCCGGCCCGGCCGCTGGGCGCGTCGGTCTCCTTCGCGCCCGGCGTCGGCCCGCGCGACCACACCGCGCCCGAGCCGTCCGAGGACGACTTCGACGAGGACGACGAGGGGCATTTCGTGCCTCCGGAGCCGCCGCCGCTGCCGTCCGCGGACACCACCGCCCGGTTCGCCTGGCTGGGCGTGGTCGGCGGCCCGGTCCTGCTCCTGCTGGCGGTGCTGTTCGGCTGGGACATGACGTGGTGGCTGGCGACCTGCGCCATCGGCGGCTTCCTCGGCGGCTTCGCGACGCTGGTGGCCCGGATGCGCACGGACGACGAGGAGGACGACGACCCGGGACGCGGAGCCGTGGTCTGACCCGGGCTACGACGCCGGGACCCGGAGGGCGGCCAGCACCGGGAGGTGGTCCGTGGCCGCCCTCAGATCGGCCTGCGTCACGCCCGGCTGGTCCAGGGGGACGCCGCAGCCCAGCACCTCGACGGCCCGGGTCGCGAAGATCGCGTCGATGCGCTGGTGGGGGTCGGCCGGGGTGGAGGTGGGCGCGCCGCCCCAGGGAGCGGTGGCGTGGCAGTCCTGCATGGCCTCCGCGAGCATGCGGAAGGTGCGGCCCTGCGGGCGTTCGTTGAGGTCGCCGCCCGCGACGGCGTGCTCGGCGCCGAGTCCGGCGAGACGGTCGAGGAGCATACGGCCCTGCCGGTGGCGTTCGTCCTTCTGCAGGCTGAGGTGACAGCTGATCACGCCCAGCCGGGCGCCGCCGAACCGGACCACCGCCGTGGCCAGCCCCCGCCGGTGCAGACCGGGGGTGAGCGGGAGCAGGACGTCCTCCGTCCGTTCGACGGTGGCCCGGAGCGAGCACAGGATGGCGGGGCCGGCCGCCGTGGCCCCGCCGGTGAGCAGCACCTGGCCGGAGGCCGCCGCGAGCCGGGCGAGTTTCTTGCGCCAGCGGAAGAAGCGGGGCGCCTCCTGCAGGAGGACCAGGTCGGGGGCGCAGGCGGTGATGACGCGGGCGAGGGCGTCGGTGTCGTCCCGCATCGAGCGGATGTTGTAGCTCAGGACGCGGATCAGGGCCGAACCGTCGGGCTCTGTGCGGGAGTTGGGGAGCAGGGGGGTGGCCATGCGGTCAATGTACGCCGCCCGGAGGCCGGGACGGCGGACGGCACGGGGCGCCGGGCGGCACGGGGGGCCGGGGCGCCGGTCGGCGGACGGCACGGGGCGCCGGTCGGCACGGGGCGCCGGGCGGCACGGGGCCCCGGGGGGCCGGGGCGCCGGGCGGCGGACGGCACGGGGCGCGCCGGACGCGGGGCCTGTGCGCGGGGTCCGTGCGCGACCGCCGGTCCGTCGTGGCGTGCCGCGCACTTCCCCGCGTGCTGCTCGCGTTCTTCCCCGCGCCCTTCGCGCCGTTCGAGCGGGCACGGCCCCTGTCACATGATGGGATCCGGCTCGCGGGCCAGGTCCGCGGCGCCGACCAGGCCCGCCTTGTTGCCGAGCTGGGCCGCGATCACGTCGGCCACCGGGCGCCAGTTGCCGCCGACCAGCCAGCGCTTGTACGACTTGCGGATCGGATCGAGGACCAGGTCGCCCTCGTCGGAGAGGCCGCCGCCGACGATGAACGCGGACGGGTCGAAGAGGGAGGCCAGGTCGGCGAGGCCGGCGCCGGCCCAGCGGGCCAGCTCGCGGTAGGAGTCCACGGCGACCGGGTCGCCCTGGCGGGCGGCCATGGAGATGTGCTTGCCCTCGATGCCCTCGGGGGTGCCGTCGCCGAGCGACAGCAGGAGCTCGGCGCGCTCGGGGGTGGCGTTGGCGCGCTGCTTGGCGTAGCGGACCAGGGCGCGCCCGGAGGCGTACTGCTCCCAGCAGCCCTGCGAGCCGCAGCCGCACAGCAGGCCGTCCGGGACCATCCGGATGTGGCCGAACTCGGCGGCGACGCCGAAGTGGCCGCGGCGCAGCTTGTTGCCGATGATGATGCCGCCGCCGAGGCCGGTGCCGAGCGTGATGCAGATGACGTTGCGGTGGCCCTTGCCGGCGCCGAACCGGTACTCGCCCCAGGCGGCGGCGTTGGCGTCGTTCTCGACCACGACGGGGAGGCCCGTGCGGGCCTCGACCTTCTCCTTGAGCGGCTCGTTGCGCCAGTCGATGTTGGGCGCGAAGTACACCGTGGAGCGCTGCCGGTTGACGTACCCGGCGGCGCCGATGCCCACGCCGACGATCTCGTGCCCGGCGCGCGCGCCCTCCACCGCCGAGGCGATGGCGTCCACGATGGCCTCGGGCGTGGTGGGGGTCGGCACCTTGAAGGTCGAGAGGATGTTGCCTTCCTCGTCGACCACGCCGGCCGCGATCTTCGTGCCGCCGATGTCGACGCCGATGGTGAGTCCCATGAATCCCTCAGTTTCGGTCGAGCCCCGCTACGGCCAACCGTACCCGAGGCCCTGCCGTGGGAGGGCTTCAGTCCAGGTCGATACGCTCGCCCGGGCCGGTGCCCTCGTCCCCGCCGGGCCGGTCCGCCCGGTCGTGCGCGGGGTCGGCCGTACGGGCGGTCCAGCGGCGCTCCTGGGCCTGGACCGCCGAGCGGTAGGCGGCGAGCAGCTCGCTGCCGGCCGCGGCCAGGTGGTCGAAGACCTCGGGGTTGCGCTCCACGACGGGCTCGACGGCGGCCTTCGCCTGCTGGACGACCTGCCGCACCACCTGCTGGGCGGCGGGTCCGGCGAGGGCGCCCAGGAGCGGTGACTGGAACCCGGACAGCTTGTCGGCCACCGTGTCCACGAGCTTCTTCAGTTCCTCGGCGGCCGAGCCCGGCGGCGGTCCGTGCTCGGTGCGGCGCCGGGCCTGCTCGGCGGCGAGGTCCTCGGCGCAGGCCGCGGCCCAGGCGTCGGCGTCGGTGGCGCGCGGCCGCTCCTCCTGGAAGGGGCCGGACGCGGGGCGCTCTTCGCTCATGGCGGACTCCTGACTACGGTTCGCCCCTACGACGTTACCCGAACGGCGTACCCGGTTCACCGTCCGGCGGCGGGCCACAGGCCGGGGTCGGGGGCGAAGCGGATGCGCAGTTCGCCGTCGCGGAGCCCGGCCCCGGCGACGGTGCAGCGGCGCAGGGCGGACGGCAGCGGCACGATCCGCCGGAACGGGCCCGCGGTGATCAGGAGTTCGTCGCCGCGCCGGATCAGGTCGAGTTCGTCCCGTATCGCGCCGGGCAGCGGGAGGTTCCAGACCAGCACGCCGTCCTCGGCGATCCGGTCGGTCACGGACCACTCGACCGGGGCGGGCGCCGGGTTGACGGCGGGCACGGCGAGGGCGTCCAGGTCGTCGGGGCCGTGCGGGTCCCGGCCCAGGTGCGGGACGGGGTGGACCCGGTACGCCTCCCGCCAGTCGGCGAGCGCCTTGCGCTGCTGGGCGTGGAGGGACAGCAGGGGCGCCCAGGCCGGTGCGGAGGACGGTTCGGGCGACGGGTGGGCGGGCCAGCCGCCGGACGCCGACTCGGGCAGCGTCCGGTTGGCGATCAGCGCCTCGGTGCGCAGGCCGCGCAGGGCGAGGCCGAGGCCCGCGGCGCGCACGGCGTCGGCGCCCGCCGGGCCGGGTTCGGCGACCAGCCGCACGGCGGTGTTCCGGTCGGCGAGGACGGCCTCGACGGCGGCCAGTTCGACGTCCCAGCGGGCCGCCGTCTCGTACAGCCAGTCGGCGGGCATGGGGATGCCGGCCAGCCGGCCGAGGACCGGGCGCAGGGCGCGGGCCGCCTGCCGTTCGGGCGGAAGCAGGCGGCGCAGGTAGCGGCGCAGCTCCTCGGGCAGGCCGAGCAGGGCGAGGGCCTGCGGCAGGGGCGGGAGGTCGGCGACGAGGAGGTCGTAGCGCTCGCTGAGGGCGGCGTCGCGCAGCGCCCGCAGGAAGGACAGCTCCTCGGCGCCGGGCAGCGGGGTGACCTCCTCGGCGTCCAGGCGGGCGGCCCCGAGGAGGTCGAGGACGTGCGCGGCGCGGGACTGGAAGGCGGTGAGGTCCTCGCGGAAGCGGGCGGCCGGGTCGGGCCGCCAGACGGTGAGGCGCTCGGCGGCCTCGGCGGGGACCGGTCCTGTCGCGGTGCCCAGTGCCGTGCCCGGGGTGTCGGTGCGGTCGGCGCTCAGCAGAAGGGTGCGGCTGCCCTCGCGGGCGGCGGTGAGCGCGGTGGCGGCGGCGATGGTCGTGCGGCCGCTGCCGCCCGGGCCCGTGATCAGGATGGTGCGCATGAGGGTGAACGGTACCGGTGCCGCACCGGCTCCCGGCCGCGGCCGGGAGCGCGCCCTCGACCCCTCCGGCCTGCACGGCCCCGTCTCACGCGCCGGACGGGCTCTTCTGTTCGACCCTCTTCTTCAGACCCGCCAGCGCCCGGTCGATGATGACCTTCTCCGCCTTGCGCTTGATCATGCCGAGCATGGGGATCTTGACGTCGACGGTGAGCCGGTAGGTGACCTCGGTGGCGCCCGCGCCGGCCGGCTTCAGCAGGTAGGAGCCGTCCAGCGAGCGGAGCATCTGGGACTTGACCAGGGTCCAGGAGACCTCGTGGTCGCCGGTCCAGGTGTAGGCGAGGGTCTGGTCGTCCTTGATGGCGCCGGCGTCCATGACGAGGCGGACCTGCTCGGCGCGGCCCTGCGCGTCGGTCGCGAGGACCTCCGCCTCCTTCACCTCGCCGGTCCAGTCCGGGTAGCGCGCGAAGTCGGCGATCACCGCCATGACGTCGGCCGGAGCCGCCTCGATCGTGATGCTCGAACTGGTGTGTTCCGCCATCGTCGTGGCTCCTCCAGATGCGGCCGTGCGGAGAGGTCTGTGTGCGCCGGGCTGCGCACGTGTGTGCAGCGTGAAGGCTACCGCGCCGCCGACCTGCCGCCTTCACCCCGTCCGCCGGGGCTCACCATTCGAGCACCCAGGGCCTGCCGGTGGCCGCGAAGTGGCCCACGTTCACGCACTCGGTCGCGCCGATCCGCATCCGGCGCGCCAGCGGCTGGTGCACATGCCCGAACAGCGCGTACCGCGGCCGGGTGCGGCGGACGGCGTCGAGCAGGGCCCGGCTGCCCCGCTCGAAGCGGCGCGCCACGGTGTCGTAGACCAGCTCGGGCACCTCCGGCGGGATGTGCGTGCACAGCACGTCGACCTCGCCGACCGCCTCGATCTTCGCCGCGTACTCCTCGTCGCCGATCTCGTACGGCGTGCGCATCGGCGTGCGCAGGCCGCCGCCGACGAAGCCGAAGGTCCAGCCGCCGATCTCCACCCGCCGGCCGTCGAGGACCGTGGTGCCGGGCCGGGCGTACTCCGGCCACAGGGACGGCATGTCGACGTTGCCGTAGGTGGCGTACGTGGGCGTCGGGAACGCGGCGAACAGTTCGGCGTACTGCCGGCGCACCGCCTGTTCGACGGCGGTGGCCCGGTCGGCGCCGATCCCGGCCCACAGCCGGGCGCCGAACGCGCGGGCCTCCTCGAAGCGGCGGGCGGTGCGCAGCTCGACGATGCGGTCGGCGTTCTCCTTGCCGAAGAGGTCGGGGAAGATGCCGCGCGAGTGGTCGGCGTAGTCAAGGAAGAGGACGAGGTCGCCGAGGCAGATCAGGGCGTCGGCACCCTCGCCGGCCCGGGCCAGGTCCCGGGCGTTGCCGTGCACGTCGCTGACCACGTGGACGCGGGTCCGGTTGCCGAAGCGTGTGGGCGCCATGGCGATCAAGGGTAGGCGGAGCGCGGCACTCGTGAACAGTGCCGGTGCCACCTGCGGTTACTCGCCGGTCGGTTCGGCCGTGGACTACTGTGCGCGAAGGAACGTCCACCTGTGTGACGCGGCGAACATCTCGCCGGGCCCCCCTGTCGTAGACGCCATACCGGCGGGTAACGTCCGGGCAGTCCAGTCGTGCTCAGGATGCCGGCATACGAGTCTTGCCGGCCCCGGAGCACCCGCCCCAGCCTTGGACCGCACCGTCGCACCGCACAGCGTCGTTGGCGCCGGCGCCCTATGAGGAGCAGCAGTCTTGCGCGAGTTCAGCCTTCCGGCTCTGTACGAGGTCCCTGCGGACGGCAACCTGACCGACATCGTCCGCAGAAACGCCGCGCAGCATCCCGACGTCGCCGTCATCGCCCGCAAGGTGGACGGCGCCTGGCAGGACGTGACCGCCCGGGAGTTCCTCGCCGAGGTGCGCACCGCCGCCAAGGGCCTCATCGCCGCCGGGGTCCAGCCGGGCGACCGGGTGGGCCTGATGTCCCGGACGCGGTACGAGTGGACGCTCCTCGACTTCGCGATCTGGAGCGCGGGCGCGGTCACCGTGCCGGTGTACGAGACCAGCTCCCCGGAACAGGTCCAGTGGATCCTGTCCGACTCGGGGGCGACGGCCTGCGTCGTGGAGCTGCCGGGCCACGCGGAGGCCGTCGAGTCGGTGCGCGAGTCGCTGCCCGCGCTCAAGCACGTCTGGCAGATCGAGGCCGGGGGCGTGGCGGAGCTGGGCCGGCTCGGGCAGGGCGTGTCGGACGAGACGGTGGAGGAGCGCGGCTCCCTCGCCCGGGCCGACGACCCGGCGACCATCGTCTACACGAGCGGCACCACCGGGCGCCCCAAGGGCTGCGTCCTCACCCACCGCAGCTTCTTCGCCGAGTGCGGGAACGTCGTGGAGCGGCTGCGCCCGCTGTTCCGCACCGGCGAGTGCTCCGTGCTGCTGTTCCTGCCCCTCGCGCACGTCTTCGGGCGGCTGGTGCAGGTCGCGCCGATGATGGCGCCGATCAAGCTGGGCTGCGTCCCCGACATCAAAAACCTCACCGACGAGCTGGCCGCGTTCCGGCCGACGCTGATCCTCGGGGTCCCGCGGGTCTTCGAGAAGGTGTACAACTCGGCCCGGGCCAAGGCGCAGGCGGACGGCAAGGGCGCGGTCTTCGACAGGGCCGCGGACACCGCGATCGCCTACAGCAAGGCGCTGGACAGCCCCTCGGGCCCGTCGTTCGGGCTGAGGATCAAGCACAAGGTCTTCGACAAGCTGGTCTACGGCAAGCTGCGCGCGGTCCTGGGCGGCCGGGGAGAGTACGCCATCTCCGGCGGCGCCCCGCTCGGCGAGCGGCTCGGCCACTTCTTCCGCGGCATCGGCTTCACCGTGCTGGAGGGCTACGGCCTGACCGAGTCCTGCGCGGCGACCGCCTTCAACCCGTGGGACCGGCAGAAGATCGGCACGGTCGGGCAGCCGCTGCCCGGCTCGGTGGTGCGGATCGCGGACGACGGCGAGGTGCTGCTGCACGGCGAGCACCTGTTCAAGGAGTACTGGAACAACCCGGGCGCGACCGCCGAGGCGCTGGCCGACGGCTGGTTCCACACCGGTGACATCGGCACCCTCGACGAGGACGGCTACCTGCGGATCACCGGCCGGAAGAAGGAGATCATCGTCACGGCGGGCGGCAAGAACGTGGCGCCGGCCGTGATCGAGGACCGGATCCGGGCGCACGCGCTGGTGGCGGAGTGCATGGTGGTGGGCGACGGGCGGCCGTTCGTCGGCGCGCTGATCACCCTCGACGAGGAGTTCCTGGGCCGCTGGTGCGCCGAGCACGGCAAGCCGGCGGGCTCCACCGCGGCGTCGCTGCGGGAGGACCCGGATCTGCTCGCCGCGGTCCAGGCGGCCGTGGACGACGGCAACGCCGCGGTGTCCAAGGCGGAGTCCGTGCGGAAGTTCCGCATCCTGCCCGCCCAGTTCACGGAGGAGTCGGGCCACCTCACCCCGTCGCTGAAGCTGAAGCGGAACGTGGTGGCGAAGGACTACGCGGACGAGATCGAAGCCCTGTACACGAAGTAGGCGCCCGCGGCGGCGGCCCGTGGGCCCCCTCGGTGCGAGCCCGCACCGTGCCCGGCCGGACACCCCCGGCGCGGCACCCCGGCGCGGCACCCCCGGTGACCGCACCACGCCGCCGTGCGGGCCGGGGCACGGCCACAGGCCCGAGAGGCCGCACAGGCCGCAGCCGGTGCGCCCGCCTCCGCGGGACCGGCGGGCACGGGCCGCAGCGGCGGGGTGGCGCGCGCGGTGCGGTGGTGCGGTGGTGCGGGTGTGGTCAGAGGAGTGTTCTGAGCTTTTCCGCCAGCAGGTCCCAGCGCCACTTCTCCTCGACCCACTGCCGGCCCCGCTCGCCCATGCGGCGGCGCAGCTCGGGGTCGCCCAGCAGCGTCACGATCCGGTCGGCGGCCTGGGCCGGGTCGCCGCCGCGGACCACCCAGCCCGTCTCCCCGTCGAGGACCGCGTCCGGCGCGCCGCCGGAGTCGCCCGCGACGACCGGCAGTCCGGTGGCGGAGGCCTCCAGGTAGACGATGCCGAGTCCCTCCACGTCCAGGCCGCCGCGGCGGGTGCGGCAGGGCATGGCGAAGACGTCCCCGGCGCCGTAGTGCGCGGGCAGCTCGGACCAGGGCACGGCGCCGGTGAAGCGGACCGAGTCGGCGACCCCGGTCTCGTGGGCGAGGCGGCGCAGGTCCCGCTCGTAGGGGCCGCCGCCGACGATGAGCAGCACGGTGTCCGGCTCGGCGGCCAGGACGCGGGGCAGGGCCCGGATCAGGGTGTCCTGGCCCTTGCGCCGCACCAGCCGGGAGACGCAGACCACGACCGGCCGGTCGGTGAGGCCCAGCCGGGCTCGCACCTCGTCGCCGCCGGAGCCGGGGTGGAAGGTCTTCTCGTCGACCCCCGGCGGCAGCTGCACCATGCGGCTGGCCGCGTCCGGGGTCAGCGCGCCGGCGATCCGGGACCGGGTGTACTCGCCGAGGTAGGTGATCGTGTCCGTGGAGTCCCCGATCCGGCGCAGCAGCCGCCGGGCGGCGGGCAGCTGGGCCCAGCCGGCCTCGTGGCCGTGGGTGGTGGCCACCAGCCGCTCGGCGCCGGCCCTGCGCAGCGCGGGCGCCATGAGGCCGAGCGGGGCCGCCGCCCCGAACCACACCGCGGTGCAGCCGTGTTCGCGCAGCAGCGCGGCCGCGCGCCGGGTCGCCTGCGGGGTGGGCAGCAGCATGGTCGTGCGGTCGCGGACGACCGTGAAGGGCTGCTCGGCGTCGAAGGCCGCGGTGGCCAGGGCGCCCTCCCGGCCGCGCTTCCAGGTGGAGGCGTAGACGACGAGCCGGTCCGGGTCCAGCCGGAGGGCCATGTTGTGCAGGAAGGCCTGGATGCCGCCCGGCCGGGGCGGGAAGTCGTTGGTGACGATCAGGGTCTTGCGCATCGCGGCCGACCCTACCGAATCGGCCGTACGCGGCCCCGCGCGGCCGGGACTGTGGCAGGCGCACGCCCGGGCAGGACAGTATGGTCGCTCGACGCGTGATCGAACGGCGCGGCAAGCTCAGCGGGAAACCGGACGACAGGGGACGACGTGAAGACCAAGGCCGCCCGGCGGAGCCTGGCCCGGCTGCTCGCGACCTGGGGCGTCACCCGCACGGTGCTGCTGCTGTTCGTCTTCCGGGTGTACGTCTTCCCGGGCCCGGACGTCACCTCGGACGTGTCGGTGATCTACCGCGGCTGGTACGAGGTCCTGCGGCAGGGCACGTTCCCGCTGGACGACGTGACCTGGCAGTACCCGCCCGTCGCGGCCCTCGCGATCCTCTCCCCCGCCGCCCTGCCGTTCCTGTCCTACGCGCACGCCTTCTTCGTGCTGGCGTGCCTCGCCGACGCGGTGGTGCTGGCCCTGCTGGCCCACGCGGGCGGCCGCTCGGGCCGGTCGCCGCGCGGGGCGTGGGTGTGGGTGGCGGGGGTGCCGCTGCTCGGGCCGACGGTGTACGCCCGCTACGACGTGATGGTGACCGCGGTGGCGGTGGCGGCGCTGCTCGCCGCGGGCCGGCATCCGCGGCTGATGGGCGCGCTGACCGCGTTCGGGGCGCTGCTGAAGGTGTGGCCGGCGCTGCTGCTGGTCGGCGCCGTGCGGCGGCGGGCGTGGACGTCGGCGGCGGCGACCGCGGCCGGTCTGGCGGCGCTGTGCGCGGTGTCGGTGCCGGGGGCGTTCGCGTTCCTGACCTTCCAGCGGGACCGCGGCACCGAGGTGGAGTCGCTGGGCGGCCTGGTCTTCCACGTCGCCCGGCACTTCGGCTGGGACGGGCAGGTGCTGCTGAACTACGGGTCGATCGAGTTCCTCGGCCCGTACGTGGACCAGGTCAGCACGGCCGCGCTGGCACTGACCGGGGTCGCGTTCGGCTGGCTGCTGCTGTGGCGGCTGCGCGCCTCCCGCTTCGCCCCGCACACCCTGGCCGACGCGGCCCTGACCGCGGTGCTGCTGTTCACGGTGACCAGCCGGGTGATCAGCCCGCAGTACCTGGTGTGGCTGATCGGCCTGGCCGCGGTCTGCCTGTCGTACCGGGCCGGCCGCATGGGCGCGCCCGCGCTGATGGTCGTCCTCGCGTCCTTCGTGACGGTCCTGGAGTTCCCGCTCGGCTTCTCGCACGTGGTGACCAGCGACGGGTACGGCGTCACGCTGCTGGTGCTGCGCAACGCCCTGCTGGTCGCGGCCGCCCTGACGGCGGCCCGCCGGCTGTGGCGCTCGACCGTCGCGCCGGCCGCCGGGGCCCCTTCCCCGCCGCGGGCCGCCCGGACGCGCCGGACCCCGGTCTCCTCCTGACACCCGGCACCGCCCCGCCGCGGCGGCGCGGGCGCGCCCCCGGCGGGCCGCGGCTCAGCCGCCGAGCCGTGCCGTGACGTACTCCCGCCAGCGTGCGGTGAAGTCACGCGGTGTCGTCCCGAGCACCTTCCTCAGCGCGTCCTCCACCGCGCCGGCCCGCTGCCCGTGGGCGCCGACGGCCCGGTAGAAGGCGCCGAGGCGGTCGGCGCCCCACCGGTCGGCGATCATCCGGCAGGCCAGCCAGCCGCCCTCGTAGGCCCGGGCCAGACGGCCGGGTTCGCCGGTGAAGCCGAAGTCCCGGTCGGCGGGGAGCGCCTCGGGCGTCTCGCCGTCCCGGACGGCCCGGGCGAGTTCCGGCGCGGTCTCGGCGGGGGCGCGGCCGGTGCCGAGGTAGCCGATCCAGTCGGCGTAGCCCTCGGAGAGCCACAGCGGGGTGGCGGCCGTGGTGCGGGCCCGGGTGGCCACGTGGGTGGTCTCGTGGGTGAGCACCACCTGCCGGCCGACGTCGCGGAGCACCGCGTACGCCTCCGGGTTGATCACCACCCGGTCCGCGGGCGCGCGGCCGGGGCCGCCCGCCTCGCCCGTGGTGACGGCGGCGATGCCCCGGTAGCCGTCGGCGGGCGAGCCGAGCAGGGCGGCCATGCCGGACAGGGAGCGCGGGACCAGGACGACGATCCGGCGGGACCAGTCCGTGCCCCAGGCCCGTGCGACGGCCGGGACCGCGCGGTCGGCCAGCCGGGCGTACCGCCTGAGGGCGGCGGGGGACCGTCCGGTGCCGAGCACCAGGCTGCGCGCGCCCCGTACGGCGGTCACCGTGCCCTGGTCCCACAGTTGCTGCCGGGCCCGCCCGCCGGGCCGGTCGGCGGTGACGTACCAGCGGCCGTCGGCGGTGCGGCCGAGGGTGAGGGTGCGGGGGGCGTCGACGGGGGCCCGGTCGTAGCCGGCGACGCGGTAGCGCAGGTCGGCGTCGGCGGTGGCACCCAAGGAGGTGCGGCGCAGGCCGGTGATCCGGTAGCTCCAGGAGGCAAGTGGGAGGGCGCGCAGCCGGGTGTACTGGGTGCGGACGCCCGTCGCGCCGTACGCCGTCTCGTCATGGGCGAGCAGGGCCGCCGCACGCCGGTCGAGCACCTGCTGCACCTCGGCCCTGAGCGGGTCGGCCGTCGTCTTGGTGCCGCATCCGGCCAGCGGCAGCAGCAGGGCGAGCCCCACGGCTTTGCTGCTCCACGCCCGTCTGCGTCCGCCCACGTGCCGATCGTACGGCGCGACGCGCGCTCAGGGCCTGGTGACCGACGCGATCGGCATCATCCCGACCGGGTCGTAGCGCACCGGGGCGCCGGGGTAGGGCGCGTGGATGACCTGCCCGCCGCCGGCGTACATCGCCACGTGGCTGGCGTCGGAGCGGTAGACGACCAGGTCGCCGGGGCGGGCCTGGGAGAGCGGGACCCGGCGGCCGGCGAACCGCTGTTCCTGCGAGGTGCGCGGCAGTTGGACCCCCGCGTGCGCGTACGCCCACTGCATCAGGCCCGAACAGTCGAAACCCGAGGGGCCGTTGGCGCCCCACACATAGGGCCGGCCGAGGGCGGCGCGGGCGGCGGCCAGGGCCGCGGCGGCGCGGCCGCCGGGGGCCGCGGCGGGGTCCGGCAGGGCGGTGCGGCCGCCGCGGGAGGCCCGGTCGAAGGCGGCGCGGTCGGCGGCGGACAGGCCGTCGAGCAATTGCCGCGCCCTGGCGAGCTTGTGCTGCACGGTCCGCTTGTGGGCGGCCAGCGCCGCGCGGCTGCGCCGCAGTTCGGCGAGCTTACCGGCCGCCTGCGCGCGCTCCTGGGCCAGATCGCGCAGCACGGACCGCAACTGCCGCAGCCGGCCCGCCTGCTGGGCGCCGATGCGGTCGAGGGTGGCGGCCTTGTCGAGGTAGCTGTCGGGGTCGTCGGAGAAGAGCAGGGCGACGGCCGGGTCGATGCCGCCGGAGCGGTACTGGGCGCCGGCCAGCGAACCGAGCTGCTCCCGCAGGTCGTTGACGCGCTGCTGCCGGCGGGCGATGTGGTCCTGGGCGTCGCGGATCTCCCGGCGCAGCTCCCGGGCGCGCTCGTCGGCCCGGTCGTAGGCCTGGGTGGCCCGCTCGGCCTCCTCGTAGAGGCGGTCCACCTCGGCGCGCGTGCCGCCGTGCGGCGCGGCGTGCGCCGGTACGGCCCCGAGCGCGGCCGCCGTGGCCGACAGCACGCACAGGGCGGCGGCGCCCCGGTCGAATCCGGACGGTGCAAGGCGGCGGTGAGAGCCCACGGCAGTCCTTCTGCTGGCGGACGGGGACCGTCTCCCGGCGCCTGGGGACGGGGAGGCCCCGGCGCCGGGGAAACGCGGCAGACAGTAGCCGTGTCCGGGGGCGCCGGCCAAAGACCGCGGCGTCAACACAGGATGACGCCCCGCCGCTGACGCAGGTCAGCGGCGGGGCGTGCAGTCAGTTCCGGTTCCGGTGATTCGCCCGTTCGGGCGCCGCCGTGTCCCCGGTTCCGCCGGGCGTCAGACCCGGACGCCGAACATGAAGGGGCCGCCGATGGTGTTCATGGACTCGTACCGGACGACCGTGCCGGTGCGCGGGGCGTGCAGGACCTGGCCGTTGCCCGCGTACAGGCCGACGTGGTGCAGGTCGTTGAAGAAGAAGACCAGGTCGCCGACCTTCAGGTCGCTCATCGAGGTGATCCTGGTGCCGATGTTCGCCTGCGCCTCGGAGGTGCGCGGGATGGAGACGCCGGCCTGCGCGTAGGCCCAGGAGGTCAGGCCCGAGCAGTCGAAGGAGGAGGGGCCGGTGGCGCCGTAGACGTAGGGCTTGCCTATCTGGCTCTGGGCGGCGGCGAAGGCGGCCGAGGCCCGGCCGGAGGCGGGCGGCGCCTCCTTGAGGTCCACGCGCTCGGTGGAGGAGCGGTTGGCGCGCTGCTGCTCCTCGGCGAGCTGCGCCTTCTCCTTGGCGCTCAGGCTGTTGAGCAGCCTCTGCGCCTCGGCGAGCTTGCCCTGGACTTCCTTCTTCTTGTTGCCCAGTTCGGTCCGGGTGGCGGCGAGGTCCTTGAGCTTCTCGGTGGCCTCGGCCCGCTCCTGGGCCAGTTCGCGCTGCTTGTCCTGGATCTTCTTCAGCGCGTCGACCTGCTGGCTGCTCAACTGGTCGAGCGTGGACGCCTTGTCGAGGTAGTCGTCCGGGTCGGAGGAGAGGAAGAGCTGGACGGAGGCGTCGATGCCGCCGGAGCGGTACTGGGCGGTGGCCAGCGAACCCAGGCCGTCGCGGAGCTTGTTGAGCTCCTCCTGGCCCCGGGCGACGTCGTCCTGGATGGTGGAGATCTCCTTCTGCAGCTTCTGCTGCTTCTCCTTGGCGCCGTTGTACTTCTCGGTCGCCTGCTCCGCCTGCTCGTAGAGCTTGTCGACCTTGGCCTTCACCTCGTCCTTGCTCAGCTTCTCGCTGGGAGCGGCGTTGGCGGCGTTCGCGCTGAGCGCGACGGCAGCGGCGGCTGCGGTAGTCAGCACGGTCACGCGAGTGCGACTCGGCTGCTTGGGTCGACGGTGGGACGCCACGGAGGACGAACTCCTTCTTCTGAGTGATCACCCGTTCGCAGGTTCGAGCCCAGACCCTAGTGACCCAGTTGTGATCAGTTCAAATCCTCGGAGCGAAAAACCCGGTCACGCAATGCATTCTTTGCACAGAACTCACAAGCAGTGATGCGCGATTGACACTACGTTGCGTGACGATACGGCCAATTCGGGCATGCCTCATGCCCGTTGGGCGTTCAGGACAGTCGCCTCAGAAGTACCGCAGAGGCCACCGGGCGGGCGCCGGCGCGCGCCACCCCGTCGGCCACCTCCCGGTCGGTGGAGACGACGATGACCGGACGCCCCGGCGGCTCCGCGCGCACCAGCTGGCGGATCAGCTCGTCGGCCGTGACCCCCGGCTTGGAGAACAGCACCCGCACCCCGCGCGGCGGCGCGAGCAGCACCGGCGCGGCCAGTTCGGCGCCGTCGAAGACGCACGTGACCTCCGCGCCGGTCTGCGCGGCGAGCGCCGACAGCTGGCCCAGCAGCCGGAGGCGCTGCTTCTCCAGCGGCATCTGCGGATAACCGGTCTTGGTCACGTTGTAACCGTCGACGACCAGATGCGCCTGCGGAAGTGCCAGCAGCTGGTCGAGAATGGCCGGATCGTTCTCGGACAGGGCCCGTGCCGCGATGTCCTTCGGGGTCATCCGGCCCGGCTCCACCGCGTCCACCGTCTCCGCCGGGCGCACCGACACCGGGGGCAGGGCCAGTTCGCGCCGCAGCCCCTGCGTCGCCTCCAGCAGGGTGTCGAGCAGCAGCCGCACCCGCATGTCCTCGACGCTGCGGCCCTCCCGGGCCGCCCGGCGGGTGGCCTCCAGGGCGGCCTCGGCCTCGCCGAGACGGGCCTTGAGCCGCCGGGACTCGCTCTCCGCGGCCGACACCTGCGCCTGCGCCTCGGCCCGGACGGCGTCGATCTCGCCCCGCGCCTTGCGCAGGGCGGCCTCGCCGCGCCTGACGTCGCTGACGGCGGCACGCAGCTTGCGGTGCAGCGACTCGGCCTCCTTCTTCGCCGACTCCAGCTCCGCGCGCAGCCGTTCGGTCTCGGTCCGGGTCTGCTCACGGGCCTG
This sequence comes from Streptomyces sp. NPDC006193, assembly GCF_040613915.1. Lineage (NCBI taxonomy): Bacteria > Bacillati > Actinomycetota > Actinomycetes > Kitasatosporales > Streptomycetaceae > Streptomyces > Streptomyces sp. NPDC006193. Next base: position 12,005 of record NZ_JBEXTB010000028.1, on the reverse strand, counting down.
GGCCAGCTCGGCGCGCAGCCGCTCCAGCTCGGCCCGGTTCTCCTCGTCGGCCCGCTCGGCGTCCGCCCGCTGGGCCTCCTCGCCGGCCGCGGTCACCAGCTTGACCCAGCCCGCCGGGCGCAGTACGTAGGCCGCGGCCGCCACGTCGAGCGGGTCCGCGGCCGGGGGCGGGGAGCCGGAGTCGAGGGCGCCGGCGAGTTCCGGCTGCGCCTCTCTGAGCTTCTCCCCGATCCGCTGCCGGAACAGCGGATCGGTCTCCAGCGCCGCGGCCATCGCGTTGCCGGCGAACTTCGCCCGGCGGTTGGGGGCGAACCGGGCGTACTGCCTCAGCTGGGCGGGCAGCTCCACCAGGGTCAGCCCGCCGAAGCCGTCCGAGACGATCTGCACCACCCGCCGGCGCACACCGTCGGGCAGCGGACGGTCAAGCACCTCAGCGGTGCCGTCGCCCGGCCCCCCGCCTGCGGTCTCCACCATCCGTCACACCCCAATACATGAGAAACGCTGCTGCGGGCCCGCTCCGCTCAGGAGCCGGCGCCCGGCCTGTCCACGAGTTCCACCTGGTCCACCGCGTTGCACCAGCGACAGCGCACCGACTCGATGGTCTCACTGACCACCTCGCGCTCCTCCACCGTCGGCTCACCCGCCAGGTCGAGGTGGACGTACTCGACCACCTTGGAGGAGCGGGTCACGTCGAACCGGGTCAGGTTGCCGCACAGGGTGCAGCGCCAGCGTGTCGTGGCCGTCGGCAGGGGAACCGTCATCGTGACTGTCCGCTTCCTTGTCGTGTCGGTCCGCGCCGCTCGCCGACGCGTGTGGCACGTAACCCTACGGCCTGAGGGCTGCCCGCCGCCCGTCCGTCCACGGCGGCGAGGCGGTCTGTCAGCTTGCGTCCGGTTACGTCATGCTCTGTAGTCATGATCAGCACCTGGAGAACGGCGGCCGGCAGGGCACGGAGAGCGGTCCGGGGCACCACGGCGCCGATCACGCACGGCCTCATCGCCCTGTGCTCCGTGATCTTCCTCCTCGGTCCCGCCTCCGGGCTCACCCCCGGGTACGGCGCCGGGGACGCGCTGCTCGCCGCGCAGCGGACGTACTTCCGCCGCTGGGGCGTGGTGCCGGCCGAGCTGTTCGACGCGCCGGTCAGGGAGGCGCTCACCCCGGCCACCGCCCTGTTCGTGCACGGCAGCTGGGTGCATCTGCTCGGCAACATGCTGTTCCTCTTCGTCTTCGGGGCGATGACCGAGGAACGCATGGGCCGGGTGCAGTTCACCCTGTTCTACGTCGGCTGCGGCTACCTCGCCCTGCTGGGCTACGCGGCCGCCAACGCCGCCTCCGAGCGGTCGCTGGTCGGCGCCTCCGGGGCGATCTCGGCCGTCCTCGGGGCCTTCCTCTACCTGTTCCCCCACGCCCGCGTGACCAGTCTCCTGCCGTTCCTGTTCTTCCTGCCGCTGCGGTTCCCCGCCTGGGTGGTGCTGCCGTTCTGGGCGGCCCTGCAGTGGCTGGCGGCGGGGCGGGCCTCGGACGGGCCCGGGGTCGCCTACCTCGCGCACCTGCTGGGCTTCGGGCTGGGATTCGTCTACGCCTGGCTGCGGTACGGGCGGACCGGCCCGAAGGGCGGCCCGGGCAGGGCGCCGGCGGGCGACGGGCGGGCGACTAGAGTGAAAGCCGCCCCAGCTCCGGTCACCGAGGGAGAGAAACAGCCGTGATCACCGCGATCGTCCTGATCAAGACCAGCGTGGACCGGATCCCCGAGATCGCGGAGCGGATCGCCGCGCTGGACAGCGTCAGCGAGGTCTTCTCGGTCACCGGGACCTACGACCTGATCGCCATGGTGCGGGTCCGGCAGCACGAGGACCTCGCCGAGGTCATCCCGGGCCGGATCAGCAAGATCCCCGGCGTGGAGGCCACCGACACCCACGTCGCGTTCCGCACCTACTCCCAGCACGACCTGGAAGCGGCGTTCGCCATCGGCCTCGACAACTAGCCCCCCGGCGCGCGGGCCCTCTCCCGGGCCCCGGACCGGGCACCCGTGCCCTCGTCGCCGCCGCCGGGGCGCCGGGACCCGGCAGGAGCACCCCCGCCGACCCCCGCGCCGCGCTGCCGCGCCGCGCGGCGGAGACGGGACGGAGCGGCGGGTCAGACCGCGGGGACGCAGCGGCCGTCCTCCGTGCGGTACTGCCACCGGGCGCCGTCCCGGACCAGCTCCCGCACGGCGTTCACGAAGCGCTCCACGTGCTCGTCCGGCGTGCCCGCGCCGAAGCTGACGCGGACGGCGTTGAGCGACTTCTCGCCGGGGGCCGCCTCCGGGGCGCCGCACTCGCCCTGGGTCTGCGGGTCGCTGCCGAGCAGGGTGCGCACCAGGGGGTGGGCGCAGAAGAGTCCGTCGCGGACGCCGATGCCGTACTCGGCGGAGAGGGCCGCGGCGAAGTGGGAGCTGTTCCAGCCCTCGACCACGAAGGAGAGGACGCCGACGCGCGGCGCGTCGTCGCCGAAGAGGGAGAGGATCCGCACCTCGGGAATGCCGGCGAGGCCCTCGCGCACCCTGCCGATCAGGTGCTGCTCGCGGGCGACGAGGCTGTCCCAGCCGGCCTCGGTGAGGGCCTTGCAGGCGGAGGCGATGGCGTAGGCGCCGATGACGTTCGGGGAGCCGGCCTCGTGGCGGGCGGCGCTCTCGTGCCACTCCACGTCCACTCCCCCGTCCGTCCTGCGCGTCACCTTGCGGCTGGCGCCGCCGCCCGCGAGGTACGGCTCGGCGGCCCGCAGCCAGTCGGCGCGGCCGGCGAGGACGCCGGAGCCGAAGGGGGCGTACAGCTTGTGGCCGGAGAAGGCGATCCAGTCGACGTCGAGGTCGGTCACGGACACCGGGTGGTGCGGGGCGAGCTGGGCGGCGTCCAGGACGATGCGGGCGCCGTGGGCGTGCGCCGCCGCGGCCAGTTCCCGCACCGGCCACAGCTCGCCGGTGACGTTGGAGGCGCCGGTGACGCACACCAGGGCGGGGCCGTGGGGTTCCCGGTCGGCGAGGGCCCGCTCCAGGGTCCGCACCGCCTGCTGCGGGGTGCGCGGGGCGTCCAGGTAGGTGACCGGGGCGCCTCGCCACGGCAGCAGGGAGGCGTGGTGCTCGGTCTCGAAGACGAACACCCGGCAGTCGGCCGGGAGGGCGCGGGCCAGCAGGTTCAGCGAGTCTGTGGTCGACCGGGTGAAGACCACCTGGTCGTCCGCCCGGCAGCCGAGGAACGCGGCGACCGTCCCGCGGGCGTTCTCGAACAGGTCCGTGGAGAGCTGGGAGAGGTAGCCGGCGCCGCGGTGGACGCTGCCGTAGTACGGGGCGTAGGCGGCGACGTCGTCCCAGACGCGCTGCAGGGCGGGGGCGCTGGCGGCGTAGTCGAGCGCGGCGTAGGCGACCTCGCCGCCGGTGACGAGCGGGACGGTGACATCCCCGCCCAGAACGGGCAGCGGGGCATGAACGGACCGGTCGGCGGCAGCGGTGAAGACGGACATGGGCGGTCTCCCGTGAAGGCAGGTGGAATCCGCCGCGCGAGCGGGCACGCTCCGGCGCCGGCGGAGAAGAGAGGGGGATGCGGAGGCGGGGCTCTGCGGCCCTAGCGCATTCGCTTGCTCACGGAAGACTCCTCGACGACCAGGATCCCTTGGTGTCGAGGGATCCGCGCTTGCCGTGGACCTTGCTGTCCACGGCCTGGTCTTCACCCGGGGCACCCCGCCACGGACGGAGGGTTGCCGGACAGTCGGCCGGGGCCTCATGACTGTCACTCATGACCTGATCCGGAAATTAGCCGAGCGGATCATCCCGGTGCAACTCGTGTCCGGATGCCGGGACGGGCCGACGGGATGGGACGTCGTGCGCGGGGCTTCCCCGCCCGCCCTGAGGACGGAAGGGAAGCCCGGTCCCGGTCGTCGCGGGCGGCTAGCGGTTGGTCGCCGCCACCCACCGCTCCAGCGTCCGCTTCGCCGCCCCCGAGTCGATCGACTCCCGCGCCCTGGCCATACCGGCGCGCACCTGCTCGGCGAGGGGCGCGTCCGTCGGCTCCAGGGCGACGAGCGCCGCCGCCGAGTTCAGCAGCACGGCATCCCGCACGGGCCCCTGTTCGCCGTCCAGCAGACGGCGGGCGACCTCCGCGTTGTGCCCGGCGTCTCCGCCGCGCAGGGCGGACACCGGAACGAGGCCGATGCCGACGTCACGCGGGTCGAAGACCTCCTCCGTCACCTTGCCGTCCCGGACCGCCCACACCCGGGAGGGCGCGGTGACGGTCAGCTCGTCCAGGCCGTCGTCGCCCCGGAACACCAGCGCGGAGTTGCCGCGTTCGGCGAGGACTCCGGCGACGATCGGCGCCATGCGCGGGTCGGCGACCCCGACCGCCTGGGCGCGCACCTTGGCCGGGTTGGTGAGCGGGCCGAGCACGTTGAAGGTGGTGCGGATGCCCAGCTGGGCGCGGGCCGCGGCGACATGGCGCAGCGAGGGGTGGAACCGCACCGCGAAGCAGATGGTGATGCCGGCTTCCTCGGCGACCTCGGCGACCCGCCGCGGGGTGAGGTTCAGATTGATCCCGAGCTTCTCCAGCACGTCCGAGGAGCCGGAGGCGGAGGACGCGGCGCGGTTGCCGTGCTTGACGACCTTGACGCCCGTGCCCGCGACGACGATGGCGGACATGGTGGAGATGTTCACGGTCTTGGCGCCGTCGCCGCCGGTGCCGACGATGTCCACGGCGGGACCGGGCACCTCGATGACGTTGGCGTGCTCGTACATCGTGCGGACCAGGCCGGTGATCTCCTCCACCGTCTCGCCCTTGGCCCGCAGCGCCACCATGAACCCGGCGATCTGCGCGTCGGTCGCCTCCCCGCGCATGATCAGGTCCATCGCCCAGGCGGTGTCGTCGGCGGACAGGTCCCTGCCGTCCAGCAGGCCGTTCAGCAGGACGGGCCAGGACCGGCCCGCCGCGGTGTCGCCTCCTGCGGGGGTCACAGCGCTCATCAGCCGCTCCTGGTGGTGGGGTCCTGCTCCGTCGTACACCACCCTATCCAGCCCGGAGCACGGCGAAGGGCCCCGTCCGCGACACGGACGGGGCCCTCGGCGTGGTGTGGCGACGCGGTGATCAGTGGTGGCCGTGGCCGCTCGTGATCTCCTTGTACTCCTCTACGGTCGGCTTCGGGATCTGGCTGTCCTCGCCGTAGTAGGCGTTGGAGAGCTTCACGCGCAGCTTCTCCGAGGCCGGCACCTTGCGCTCGACGCCGTTCTCGTCGACCGTCGGGCCGATCTCGGCCGGCCGGTACTGCTCGTGCGCGGTGAGCGTGTGGAGCTGCTCCTGGCTGAGCGGCTCGTGCACCTCGATGAACTCACCGTGCGGCAGCCGCTTGATGATGCCGGTCTCGCGGCCGTGCAGCACCTTGTCGCGGTCCCGGCGCTGCAGGCCGAGGCAGATCCGCTTGGTGAGGATGAACGCGATGACCGGTCCGGCGAAGAAGAAGATCCGGACGAACCAGGTGACGGCGTTGATCGACAGGTGGAAGTGCGTGGCCCACAGGTCGTTGCCACCGCCGATCAGCATGATCATGTAGGCGGTGATCCAGGCGACGCCGAAGGCCGTGCGGGTCGGGGCGTTGCGCGGACGGTCCAGGATGTGGTGCTCGCGCTTGTCGCCGGTGACCCAGGACTCGATGAACGGGTAGACCGCGATCAGCGCCAGGACCAGCGGGAAGAGCACCAGCGGGATGAACACGCCCAGGACGAGCGTGTGACCCCAGAAGCTGATCTCCCAGCCCGGCATGAAGCGGATCAGACCCTCGGCGAAGCCCATGTACCAGTCGGGCTGGGCGCCGGTGGACACCTGGTCCGGGCGGTAGGGGCCCATGGCCCAGATCGGGTTGATCTGCGCGATCGCCGCGATGAGCGCGATGACGCCGAAGACCAGGAAGAAGAAGCCTCCGGCCTTGGCCATGTACACCGGCAGCAGCGGCATGCCGACGACGTTCTTCTCGCTCTTGCCGGGGCCCGCGAACTGGGTGTGCTTGTGGTAGAAGACCAGGATCAGGTGCGCCACCATCAGGCCGAGCATGATGCCCGGCAGCAGCAGGATGTGGATCGAGTAGAACCGGGCGACGAAGTCGTGGCCGGGGAACTCTCCGCCGAACAGGAAGAACGACAGGTACGTGCCGACGACCGGCACGGACAGGATCGCGCCCTCCATGAAGCGGACACCGGTGCCGGAGAGCAGGTCGTCCGGGAGCGAGTAACCGGTGAAGCCGGTGAACATGCCGAGGACGAACAGCAGGAAGCCGAACAGCCAGTTGATCTCACGCGGCTTGCGGAACGCGCCGGTGAAGAAGACGCGCATCATGTGCACGAACATGCCGGCGAGGAAGATCAGCGCGGCCCAGTGGTGGATCTGCCGGATGAGCAGACCACCGCGCACGTCGAAGGAGATGTGCAGGGTCGAGCTGAACGCCTCGGACATCAGCTGTCCCTGGAGCGGGATGTAGCTGCCGTGGTACTCCACCTCGTTCATCGACGGGTGGAAGAACAGCGTCAGCCACACACCCGTCAGGATGATGATGATGAAGCTGTACATGCACACTTCGCCCAACATGAACGACCAGTGGTCGGGGAAGATCTTGCGCATGTTGGCCTTGGCCAGGGAGTAGATCCCGAGCCGGCCGTCGGCCCAGTCGGCGATCCGCTCGCCGGCCGGGGCCGTCCCGCGGGAGCGGGACTTCTCGTTGCGTTCAGTACTCATCCGCGCTCCCAGAATGCAGGACCGACGGGCTCCTCGAAGTCGCCGAGCGCCTGGAGGTAACCCTCACTGTCCACACCGATGCGCAGCTGCGGCAGGGCGTGGCCGGCGGGGCCGAAGATCACTCGGGCACCGTCGGAGAGGTCGAAGGTGGACTGGTGGCACGGGCACAGCACGTGGTGCGTCTGCTGCTCGTACAGCGAGATCGGGCAGCCGACGTGGGTGCAGATCTTCGAGAAGGCGACGATGCCCTCGTGCGACCAGTCGAGCTCGCGCTTGTCCTTGATGTTGCCCGGCTGCAGCCGGACGATCATCAGGGCCGCCTTGGCGATCTCCGTCTGGAACTCCTCGTCCTTCTCCTCCAGGCCGTCCGGCATGGCGAAGGTGAGGGAGCCGACGGCGACGTCCTCGGGACGCAGCGGCTGGTTCGTGTTCATGTTGACCAGGCGCTTGCCCTTGGCCCACAGGGTGTGCCGCAGCTTGTTGTGCGGGAGCGGCCCGAGGTCGCGCAGCAGCATGACGCCGGAGAGCGGCACCATGGCCAGCGCGCCGAACATGGTGTTGCGGATCAGCTTGCGGCGGCCGAGCGCCGACTCCTTGGCGCCCTGGCGGAAGTCCTCGTGGACCTTCGCGCGGACCTCGGGGGAAGCCTCGATCGGGTGACGCTCGTCGGCGACCTCCACGTCGGACATCAGGGTGCGGGCCCAGTGGACCGCGCCCGCGCCGATGCAGAACAGCGCCGTGCCGAGGGTCAGGCCGAGCGCGAAGTTCAGCGCGCTGAGGTGGCCGATCGGGAAGACGTAGACCGACGTGTCGTGCGGGATCGCCACGTACGAGGCGATGAAGCCGATGGTGGCCAGCATCGACACCGTGAACAGCAGGGCGACCATGCGCTCGGACCGCTTGGCGGCCCGCTCGTCGATGTCCTGGATCCGGTGCTCGTGCGGCGGCAGGCCCGGATCGGCGAACGGGTTCTGCTCGTCCGCCACCCCTACCGCGCCGTGTGCGTGGTCCTGCTCTGCGGGCAGGTTCTTCTCTGGAATGTCTTGGCTACTCATGACTTCTTGGCCTTTGCGGTCCGAGCGGCGACCCAGACGGCGACCGCGATCAGCGCGCCGAGGCCGAAGATCCAGGCGAACAGACCCTCGCTGACCGGCCCGAGGCCGCCCAGCTCCAGACCGCCCGGGTTCTCCGTCTCGTCGCCGTTGACCGCGTTCAGGTACGCGATGATGTCCTTCTTGTTCTTCTCCGACATCGTGGTGTCGGGGAAGGACGGCATGTTCTGCGGGCCCGTCTGCATGGCCTCGTAGATGTGCTTCGGAGCGACACCCTCCAGGCTCGGCGCGTACTTGCCCTTGGTCAGGGCACCGCCCTTACCGGTGAAATTGTGACACTGCGCGCAGTTGGTGCGGAAGAGGTCGCCGCCCTTGGCGATGTCCGCGTTTTCCGGGCCGTACTGCTGCTTGGTCGGCACGCTCGGGCCGGCGCCCAGCGAGGCGACGTACGCGGCCAGCTGGTCGATCTCGGCCTGGGTGTAGGTGACCTTCTTGCGCGGCAGCTGTGCCATCTGGGAGGTCGAGGCCGGCATGCGGCCGGTGCCCACCTGGAAGTCGACCGCGGCGGCGCCCACGCCGATCAGGCTGGGGCCGTCGGAGGAGCCCTGGCCACCGGTGCCGTGGCAGCTGGCGCAGCCGACCTCGTAGAGCTTCTTGCCCTCCTTGATGGTCAGGGACTGGGAGGTGTCGTCGGCCTGTGCCTTGTCCGCGGGCGCGAACGCGGCGTACAGCCCCCCAGTGGCCGCCAGCGCGAGGAGTAGGACGACGACCGCCGCCAGCGGATGGCGTCGTCGTGCGGAGAGCTTTTTCACGGATTACCCCGGTGTCAGGATCTTCTGCGTCGGTGCTTCTGGATGTGCGGGAGCGGTCCCGGCTACTTGATCAGGTAGATCGTGGCGAAGAGGCCGATCCAGACGACATCGACGAAGTGCCAGTAGTAGGACACGACGATGGCGGCGGTCGCCTGCTCGTGGGTGAACCTCTTCGCCGCGTAGGTGCGGCCGAGGACCAGCAGGAAGGCGATGAGACCACCCGTCACGTGCAGACCGTGGAAGCCGGTGGTCAGGTAGAACACCGAGCCGTACGGGTCGGAGGACAGCGAGATGCCGTCCTTCTTCACCAGCTCCGTGTACTCGTAGATCTGACCGCCGATGAAGATCGCACCCATGATGAAGGTCAGGATGAACCAGCCACGGAGCTTCTTCACGTCACCGCGTTCGGCCGCGAACACGCCGAGCTGGCAGGTGAGGGAGGAGAGCACCAGGATCGTGGTGTTGGTCGCGGAGAAGGGCACGTTGAGCGCGTGCGCCTGCTCCTTCCAGTGACCCGGTCCGGTCACCGACCGGAGGGTGAAGTACATCGCGAAGAGGGCCGCGAAGAACATCAGCTCGGAACTCAGCCAGATGATGGTTCCGACGCTGGTGAGGTTCGGCCGGTTGACCGACGGGTGCGCGTGCCCGGTTTCTACTGTCGTTGCTGTCGCCACGACCGACATTATGTCGGTCGCTTATCCCGCCCTCACTCCGGGGGGTGCCGTTCGGAGTGTTGCTGCTTGCCGAACCGGTGCTGACGTGGTCTTCAGGGGAGTAACATCCGCCGAAACGGCCCCGCCCGTCCTGTCCGTACGACGCCACGTCCCGGAGGAACCATGCAGCCGACCGCCACGGTGCTGGTCTACAGCGACGACTCCACCACCCGCGAGCAAGTACGGCTGGCCACCGGGCGCAGGCCCGCCCCGGACGTCCCGGCCGTCGAGTTCCTGGAGTGCGCGACGCCCGGCGCGGTCCTGCGGGAGCTGGACAAGGGGGGCGTCGACGTCTGCGTGCTCGACGGCGAGGCCGTGCCCATGGGGGGCATGGGCCTGTGCCGGCAGATCAAGGACGAGGTGTTCGCCTGCCCGCCGGTGCTGCTGCTGATGGGCCGCCCCCAGGACGCCTGGCTGGCCACCTGGAGCCGGGCCGACTCCGCGGTCACCCTGCCGGTGGACCCGGTGGAGTTCGCCTCGGCGCTGGCGGCCCTGCTGCGGCAGCGGAAGCTGCTGAGCGCGTAGCAGGGGCGGGGGCGCCCGGCGCCGCGTGCGGCCGGCGGCCCGCGGCGGCCGCACGCCCCGCCCTCGCGGCACGCCCCGCCCTCACACCGCGCCCCGCCCTCACACCGCGCCCCGCCCTCGCACCGCGTCCCGCTCTCACACCGCCGCCGGCCGGAGGCGCACCCTCTCCGCCGGCGGCGGGCCGTCCGGGGCGCCGTCGAAGAGGGCGCTGCCCGTGCGCCACTTCTGCCAGTCGACGTTCCAGTCGCCGAATCCGTTGCCGAAGGGCTCCATCCCGTCGCCCTCGGAGTTGACGACCTTGACGATGTCGCCCTCGCGGACGGTGTTGAAGAACCACTCGGCGTTGGACGTGTTCATGCCGGTGCAGCCGTGGCTGACGTTGGCGTACCCCTGGGAGCCCACCGACCACGGGGCGGCGTGGACGTACTCGCCGGACCAGGTGACCCGGGTCGCGTAGTAGACGGGCAGGTCGTAGGAGTCCGAGCTGCCCTCGGCGATGCCCACCGTGGTGCTGCGCATGCGTACGAAGTACTGCTTGCCGAGGACGACCTTGACGCCGTTGCGGGTCTCGAATCCGGGCTTGCCGGTGGTGACCGGGATCTGGTTGATCTCCTCGCCGTTGCGGTAGACCGTCATCTGGTGCGAGGACGCGTCCGTGACGGCCTCGATCCGGTCCCCCGTGGTGATCTTCAGCGGTTTCGCGGCGCCGCCCCACAGCCGGTCGCCGATCCTGATGCCGTCCAGGTTGCTGTGCACCCGGACGGTGGCGTGGGCGGGCCAGTACTCCTTGGGACGGAAGTGCAGCTCCTTGCCGCTCACCCAGTACCAGGAGCCGGTCACGGCCGGTGTGGAGTCCACGCGCAGGGCGCGCTCCACGACGGCGCGCTGCGCCTTGTCCTTGATCTCCTGGTCGAGCGCGGCGGTGATCGGTTGCCCGACGCCGTAGGTGCCCGCGTTCGGCCCGAAGGTGACGTGCAGCCGCTTCTTGCTCGTGGGCTTGCTGGTGTCGAAGGCGAGGATGTGGCGACCGGGTGCGCCGTCCTCGTCCTCGGTGCTCACCGTGACCGTGTAGTGGGCGTTGGCGGCCAGCGGGGAGGTGCTGTGCCAGCGGCTGCCGTCGGCGGTGAGTTCGCCCGCCACGTAGCGCCCTGTGGAGTCCTGGGCCGTGACGTCGGTGATACGGCCCTCGTCGCTGTTGGCGGTGATCTCCAGGGGCTTGTCCGGGTCGGCCCGCTTCTTCGCACCGGTGGGGCCGCTGAAGGAGATCAGGCCCGCTGCGTCGTACGGCTTGTCCGACAGGGGGTCGCCGTCCGAACCGCAAGCGGTGACGCCCGCGCCGAGGGCGGCCACCAGCAGGGTGCAGCTGACGACGGTGCGGGTCCGCGGAATGTGGTTCATATGATCACGCTATGAGATGGTGACCGTACCGGCACGGTGGGTAATCCGTACGAGCGAACGACACTGCGCCGAAGGACAGACCCGCCCCAGCCGCGGCGGAAAGCCGGGAGCCCGGCCCCCCTGACGGAGGGCCGGGCTCCCGGCCGCGCTGGGCGCGGATCACTCGGTGCGGATCACCTGCCGCGGATCACTGGGTGCGGTTCTCACCGTGGTAGTACTCGAACACCCAGCCGAACAGACCGATCATGATGATCGGGGCGGCGAAGTAGATCAGCCACCAGCCGACGGCGACGCTGAGGAAGGCGATCGCGCCGCCGATGCCCAGGGCGAGCGGCTGCCAGCTGTGCGGGCTGAAGAAGCCCAGCTCGCCCGCGTCGTCCGCGACGTCGGCCTCCTTGTCGTCCTGGGCGCCGGTGTCGACCCGCCGGGCGGTGAAGCCCAGGTAGAAGCCGATCATGATGCACAGGCCGAAGGCCAGGAAGAGCGCCGTGGTGCCGGCCGGCTCCTTCGACCACACGCCATAGCCGATGGCGATGCCGAGGATGAACAGGCTCAGCCAGATGAACATCCAGCCCTGGATCTTCACTTGCCGGCCTCCTTGCTGCCCGCGACCTCGTTGCTGCTGCCGTGGCCGGCGTGCTCAAGCTGCTCGAGGGCGGCGATCTCGGGGTGGTGCAGGTCGAACGCCGGGGATTCGCTGCGGATCCGCGGCAGGGTGAGGAAGTTGTGCCGGGGCGGCGGGCAGGAGGTCGCCCACTC